>JAPOLF010000100.1 GCA_029977305.1 bacterium
GATGCGCTCGAGGGCGCCGACGCCTGCATCGGCCACACCCGCTACTCCACCACGGGCGGATCGTGCCTCGAAAACGCCCAACCGGTGTACATCGAGCACAACGGCATGGCGATCGCCATCGCCCACAACGGCAACATTGTCAATGCCTTGGCATTGCGCGACACCGTGCAGCGTCTTGGTGGCGTGCCCACCACCTCCTCCGAC
Organism: bacterium; assembly: GCA_029977305.1. Classification (GTDB taxonomy): domain Bacteria; phylum Chloroflexota; class Chloroflexia; order Thermomicrobiales; family UBA6265; genus CADCWF01. The sequence goes on from JAPOLF010000100.1 coordinate 205, forward strand.
ACCGAACTGCTCGCGTGGCTGATCCTGCTTGCCGACGGCACCTGGGAGGAGCGCATCCGCGCGATGATCGCCCAAGCGCGTGGCGCCTATGCCCTCACCATCCTCACGCCGGATGCGATCTACGCGGTCCGCGATCCACACGGCCTCCGCCCGCTTTGCCTCGGGTGGCGCAACACCCATTGGCTCGTCGCCTCCGGGGCCCGTGCCCTCGACACCGTCGGCGCGGAACTCGTCCGCGAGATCGAGCCTGGTGAGATCCTGCGTCTCGACGCCAACGGCCTCCGCGGCAGTCTCATGGAGGCCCGTCCCGCGGCGGCCCTTTGCGTGTTCGAGAAGATCTACTTCGCCCGCCCCGACAGCGTCCTCGACGGCACCACCGCCTTCGATGCCCGCGTCGAGATGGGCCGCCAACTCGCCCTCGAACATCCTGCCAATGCCGACATCGTCATCGGTGTTCCCGATTCCGGCGTACCCGCCGCGATCGGCTACGCGCAGCAACTCGGCGTCCCCCTGAGTGAGGGCCTCGTCAAGAACCGCTACGTCGGCCGCACCTTCATCCAGCCCGATGACCATTCGCGCCAGTCCGGCATCCGCCTCAAGTTCAACCCGCTCCGTGGTGCCGTGAAGGGCAAGCGCGTCGTGGTCGTCGACGACAGCGTCGTCCGCGGCAACACCATGCCCAAGATCGTCGAACTGCTGCGCCGAGGAGGCGCCATCGCCGTCCACCTCCGCGTCTCTGCCCCGCCCATCTCGCACCCGTGTTACTTCGGTATCGACATGGGCGAGCAAGACCGCCTCATCGCCCATGACCGCACCCTCGAGGAAATTCGCCAGCACCTCGGCGTCGACACCCTCGGGTACCTCAGCCTGGACGGGCTGAAGCGCGCCGTGGGTGAGCGCGGACACTGCTTTGGGTGCATCACCGGGCGGTACCCGGTGCCCGTTGATGGTCACATCGCCAAACTCGGTCTCGAGCGTCTCCCGCAACACGATCCCCGCTCGACCGCCAACCAGGGCAACTAGCAGTGCCGCAACTTAACTGCCTCGTCATCGGCTCAGGCGCCCGGGAGCATGCCCTCTGCTGGGCACTTCGGCGTTCGCGGTCGGTCGGCGCGATCATCGCCGCACCCGGCAATCCCGGCATGGCCGAAATCGCCGAGTGCGTCCCCATTCCGGGCACCGACCCTGAAGCCCTCGCCCAACTGGCGGTGGATCGTGCGATCGGCCTCGTCGTCGTCGGACCCGAAGCCGCCCTCGAGGCCGGCGTCGTCGATCGTCTCCGAGAGCGTGACATTCCTGTTTTCGGCCCGACGCGTGCCGCCGCTGAACTCGAGTGGTCGAAAGCCTTTGCCAAACACCTGATGGCCGACAACGCGGTCCCCACGGCCGCGTTCTCCGTCCACGACTCACTTGATGGCGCACTCGCCGCCGTCCGCGCAATGGACACCTCGGTGGTGGTCAAGGCGGATGGCCTCGCCGCCGGCAAAGGCGTCTTCGTGTGCCGCTCACGCGCTGATGCAGAAGCGGCAGTTCGCCGCATCCTCGCGGATGACCTCTTCGGCGACGCCGGTGCGCGCGTCGTCATCGAGGAATGCCTCGTCGGCCCTGAGGTCAGCGTCATCGCGCTTTGTGACGGCGAACGCTTCGTCCGTCTTCCTTCCGCGCGAGATCACAAGCGCCTCCTCGATGGCGACCGCGGCCCCAACACCGGCGGCATGGGTGCATTCGCCCCCGCGATCGACGCTGACGGCACCGCACTCCTCGAAGAAATCGATGACCGCGTTTTCCGCCCTGTTCTAGCCGCCATGGCACGCATGGGCAGACCCTTCGTCGGCGCGCTCTTCGCCGGATTGATCCTGACCCGCAGCGGGCCACAGGTCCTCGAGTTCAACTGCCGCTTCGGTGATCCCGAGACCCAAGTGCTCCTTCCGCTGCTGGAGGGAGATCTCGCTCAGGCCCTGCTTTCGGCAGCGAACGGGAAGATCGATCCCGAGGCGCTCCGTCGCATTCCCGGCGCTGCCGCCGGCGTTGTCCTCGCGGCTGAGGGATACCCGGACCATCCGCGCGGAGGTGACCGCATCTTTGGGATCGAGGCCGCCCGCGATCGTGGTGCCTTGGTCTTCCATGCGGGAACGCGCATGCATGATGGTCACCCCGTCACTGGTGGCGGTCGCGTCCTCACCGTGGTCGGGCAGGGGCAGACACTGGATGCCGCTCTCGCCGTCGCCTATGCAGGTGCCGACGCCATCACCTTCCCGGGCATGCAGTACCGCCGGGATATCGCTCACCCCGGGAGGCTTTGAAGATGAAGCGCATCGCAGTCCTCGGATCCGGTTTCGGATCCAACTTGCAAGCGTTGATGGATGCACAATCCGCTGGGGTGCTCGGCGGGGAGATCGTCCTTGTCGTCGCCAACAACCCGTGTGTTGCGATCGAGCGCGCTCAGCGGGCGGGGATCCCGACGCTGACCCTCCCGCTCGATGATCTCCGGGATCACGCCAAACGCGCGCAATGGGAGGCGCAGCTCGCCGATGGTGTGGCTGCCGCTGATCCAGACCTCGTGGTCCTCGCCGGTTGGATGGTGATCTTGCGCGGCCCGATGCTTGATCGTTTCGGTGACCGCATGATCAATCTTCATCCGGCCCTGCTTCCCGACGACGCCAGCGACATCGTCATCACGTCGCGCGGCCCGCGGCCCGTCTTCCGCGGCGCTCACGCAGTCCGCGACGCCCTTGCAGCAGAGACCGATCTTGCCGGAGCCTCCGTCCACTGGGTCACCGCGCAGGTGGATGTCGGCACGGTGATCGAATCGGTCGAGGTCCCGATTCTTCCGGACGACACCGAGGAGTCTCTCCATGCCCGCATCGGCGTGGTCGAGCGGGTACTCCTGCCCCGTGTCGTCGCCAAAGTCATGGATTCGCTGCGCCACTAGGCGCTCACGTCAGGAGGAGATGCCCATGTCGCCGAAGCCCGTCGTCGTCCTACTCGGATCGAAGGCCGATCTCGCCCACGCCCGGCAGATCACCGACTCCCTCAGCGCCTTCGGCATCGCCAGCGAGATCCGCATCGGCTCCGCCCACAAAGTCACCGAGTTCGTCCTCACCATGCTCGGCGAGTACGAGGCGGAGCCCGAGCCCCGCATCTTTGTCACCGTTGCCGGTCGATCCAACGCCCTCTCGGGGGTCGTCGACGCCAACGTCCGCGGCCCCGTCATCGCCTGCCCACCGTACAGCGACAAGTTCGGCGGTATGGACCTGCTCTCCACCGTCCGCATGCCGAGTGGCGTAGCCCCGATGCTCGTCCTTGAACCCGACGCCGTCGGCCTCGCCATCGCCAAGATGCTCGCCCCGGCGGACATGGCCATGGCCGCCAAGGTCGCTGCCTACCAAGCGGCCCAGCGCGAGAAGGTCATGGCCGACGACCGCGCCGTGCGCGGCGAGTAGTCTGTCTCGGTGCCCTCTGCGGCCTCGGGTACACTAGCCGCCATGACCAACGCACCGCTCTTCAAGAAAGTGCTCATAGCGAACCGCGGCGAGATCGCCCTCCGCGTTCTTCGTGCGTGCCACGATCTCGGCCTGCCTGCCGTCGTCGCCTACAGCGATGCCGACCGCGACTCCCTCGCCGTCCGCCTCGCCGACGAAGCCGTCTGCATCGGCCCCGGCCCCGCCGCCAAGAGTTACAACAACATCCCGGCGGTGGTCAGTGCCGCCCTCCTCACGGGCTGCGACGCCCTCCACCCGGGCTACGGCTTCCTTGCCGAGAACGCGTTCCTCGCCGAGATCTGCGACCAAGTGGGCGTCACCTTCATCGGCCCTCGGCCCGAGGTGATCGAGAAGATGGGGAACAAGGCCGAGGCCCGCAAGACGATGCTCGCCGCCGGCGTGCCGCTCGTCCCCGGCACCCCGGAGCCTGTCGCCTCCCTCGAGGAAGCGCGCGAGGCGGCCAAGCACATCGGCTTCCCGATCCTCGTCAAGGCGGTCGCCGGCGGCGGTGGCCGTGGCATGCGCGTCGCGGTCGATGATCGCGACCTCCAACGGCAACTCCCGCTCGCCCAGTCGGAGGCCCAAGTCGCCTTCGGCAATGACGAGGTCTACCTCGAGCGGTACCTCGACCGCCCGCGCCACGTCGAGGTGCAGGTGCTCGCAGACACCTTCGGCCACGTCGTCGCGGTCGGTGAGCGTGACTGCTCCGTCCAGCGACGTCACCAGAAAGTTGTCGAGGAGGCACCTGCCCCGAATCTCGATCCTGCCGTGCGCGCCCGCCTCCTCGAGACGGCCGCCAAGGGTGCCGCTGCCGCTGGGTACACCAACGCCGGCACTCTCGAGTTCCTGCTCGATGCCGATGGCAGCTTCTACTTCATGGAGATGAACACGCGCATCCAGGTCGAGCATCCGGTCACGGAACTCGTCACCGGGATCGACCTGGTCACGTGGCAGATCAAGATCGCCGCTGGCCACCCGCTCACCATCACCCAAGAGCAGTGCGTCCCCGTTGGGCACGCCATCGAAGCCCGCATCACCGCAGAGGATGCCGATCACGACTTCCGCCCCGGTGTCGGAACCGTCGAGACCTTCATCGCCCCCGGCGGCCCCGGCGTTCGCGTCGATTCGCATCTGTACAGCGGCTATGCCGTGCCGCCGTTCTACGACTCCCTCCTCGCCAAGATCGTCGTCTGGGGCGAGACACGGGACCAAGCCGCGGCCCGCCTCGAGCGTGCCCTCACCGAGACCGTGATCATCGGGGTGCCGCAGACGGCCCCATTCTTGCGCAGGGTCATCGCCAGCGAGCCCTTCCGCGCCGCCCGCCTCAACACCAGCTTCCTCGCCGAGCATGCCGAGTTGCTCGCTCCGGCCCCTGAAACGGCCGCTGGCGATTCCACCGCCCTCAGCGACAACACCCCCGACTGACCGCCAAGGAGCCACTCCACCGATGTCCGCACCTGATCGACGGTCCGGCAAGCGACCGTCCGCCTCCACCGCCCCCAATCGCCGCACGCGTCGCGCCTTGGAACGGCATCAAGCCCGCTCGCTCGCGTTGCAGGCGCTCTACGAGATCGAGATGACCGGCCATGACGTGCGCACCTCCATTGAGCACACCGCCTCCGGTGGGTTGCAGGATGACGACGCCACGCCGGATCTGGCACCGATACCAGCGCTCCCGCCGGACGTGCGTGGCTATATGGAGCGGCTCGTCCACGGCACAGTCCTGCACCAGTACCGGATCGACCAACTGCTCACCGACTTCGCCCCCGCCTTCACCGACGAGCAAACCCCGGTCATCGACCGCAATGTCCTCCGGATCGCCACGTACGAACTCCTCTATCAACCCGAAGTGCCCCCCAAGGTCGCCATCGACCAAGCGGTCGAACTTGCCAAGCACTACGGTGGAGATGGGTCCAGTCGCTTCGTCAATGGTGTCCTCGGTTCGGTCTTCGAGCGGATCGAGTCCGGACAAGTGGCGGCATCCGACGCTGAAACGTCCGCTGATTCGGCCGATTCCGGGGACGAATGACCCTTGGACCGGTGGTTGCCCCCGGAGGGGTCGTGTATCATCGCCACGGGATCGCAGACGGTCCCACGATTGCCGAACCGGGTCACGTGACTCTGGCCAGCAATCGGAGGTTGTCGAGGGAGTAGGGAGAGCGTTGTCGCCACGACGCAGTGCGCGCAGCGACGGGGATCTCTGGAGGATTCAATGGCTGACACATACGAGCGCGTCCGGGTCATCGTTGCCGAGCGACTTGGGGTCGATGAGGACAAGGTGACCATGGACGCCGAATTCATCGGCGATCTCAATGCCGACTCGCTCGACCTCGTCGAGGTCATCATGGCGATGGAGCAGGAGTTCGACGTCGAGATCAAGGATGAGGATGCCGAGAACATCCGCACCGTGGCCGACGCCGTGCAGTACATCAACGAGCACGGGAAGTAAGTCCGCTCTCGATCGGGTGGTCCCGTCTCTCGGTGGCCGACAATGTGCTTCGGTCATCTGGGAACCGAGGCCGCCCGATCATCGTTTCACTCGATAACCGGCGATGGTTGCCGGCTCAATCCGCACCCCCAGTTTCCGCCGGGGCCGATGAGGACCAAGCCACATGGCTGGAGTGATCAAAGCACCGAAGATCCCCAAGTCGCTGCCGAAGCTTCCGGATCCCAGTGAGCCGGATGTGTTCGAGGAGATGACACTCCTCGAGCACATGATCGAGTTGCGCGACCGGATCGTGAAGATCGTCATCGCGGTGGCGATTGCCTTCGTCGCTGGCATCTACTTCGCCGGGCCGCTCCTCGAACTGCTCAAAGAGAAGTCCAATGCCGTTGGTGGGTTCGACGTCGTCTCCCCCACCGACCCCATCACCCTGTATTTCAAGATCGCGCTCTACATCGCGATCGGCATCGCACTCCCGGTGATCCTGTGGCAGGTGTTCGGCTTCCTTGCCCCGGGTCTGACGAAAAAGGAAAAGCGCATCCTGTATTCGTCCCTGCCGTTCGTGTCGATCCTCTTCCTCGGAGGGGCAGCCTACGGATTCTTCGTCGCAGCCCCAGCGGCCTTCAAGTTCCTCTCGAACTTCAAGACCAACCTCTTTGAGTGGTCCCCGGAAGGCGGACAGATCATCACCTTCTATCTAACCCTCATGATCGGGTTGGCGCTGGCCTTCCAGCTGCCGGTGGTGATGTTCCTCCTCGCCAAGCTCGGGATCGCCACTCCCCAGAAGCTGCGCTCGTTCTGGAAGTACGCCTTGCTCATCATCTTCATCGCCAGCGCGGTGATCACTCCCAGCACGGATCCCTTCAACATGGCACTGGTCGCGGTGCCGTTGATGATCCTTTACTGGGCAGGCGTCGTGCTGTCCTACTGGTTCGCGCGCAAGCCCGTCGAAGAGAACAAGGCAGCGGCCTAACCCCCAACGTTCCCCAATCGGTGACTCGGACGACCGATCGTGCCTCAGCGCCCCCGAGCGGTCTCTGCTGATGGCGCGACTGCCACGGTGCGTTCATGTCGGTACGTGACCAGCCCCGGCGGTCCACCTTTGATCTTCCGGACATGTTTCCGCTTCGCGACGTCTACTTCAACGCGGGCACTCGTCCGCGCCGCGCTGAACCACGCTGCCAGTTGCGCTGCCGCGAGCACGGTCTCCTCCCGCTCTGGCTGCTGTGGGTTGCGCCACCGGATCACCACGTGCGATCCGCCGACACCCCGTGCATGCAGCCACGTGTCCTCTGGCCCGGCAATGGTGAACGTCACCGCGTCATTCTGCGCCGCACTTCGGCCG
>JAPOLF010000101.1 GCA_029977305.1 bacterium
GATGTCGGTGCCATGGAGCAGACGTTCGATGCGATCCCGCATCTCGCGGGAGGCTTTGTTCGTGAAGGTGACCGCGAGGATCTCCTCGGGCCGGACGCCGCATTCCTGAATCAACCAGGCGATGCGGTGCACCAGGACGCGGGTCTTGCCAGACCCCGGCCCAGCGACGACGAGGACCGGTCCTTCGGTGGTGACGACAGCGCGCTGCTGCTCGGGGTTCAGCCCGACGAGCAGGGGATGAGTGGGATCAGCGGTCACGGGCACGCGGGACTCCGGGATCAAGCGGGAGAGGATGCGAGTCTAGCACCCGTCCGTGCAGGGGGGCAGGGCGTGGAGCGTTGACGATGCCGCGAAAATCGCGGTACTCTGTTCGCCGCCACGCCGACGTAGCTCAGCGGCAGAGCAAGGGACTCATAAGCCCTTGGCCGGTGGTTCGATTCCACCCGTCGGCACCAAACCACCGTGAGAGTGATGGCCAGAAGCCGGCGGGAGACGCCTCCCCCGGCTGTTTTGTGCCCGTTGCTTTGCGCGCGAGGAAGTCGAGGACCTTCTGACGGAGGAGGGCCGCATGGTGCCGATGTCTCACATGACCGGGCTGGAGCAGCGCCTCTTGGGGCGGATGCGGGCGCACGGCGTTCGTGGACCTCGGCCGTTGGCGGTGGGATTCTCCGGTGGCACCGACTCCTTGGCGCTCCTTGCTGCACTGCAGCGCATCGCCCAGCGGGGTCACGGTCCCGAGGTCATCGCGGTGCATGTCGATCACGGGTTGCGGCCGGAGAGCGGCCGTGATGCCGACGAGGCCCATGCCCTCGCGGAGCGGCTCGGCTGCCGGTGGTTGCGTGCCGACGTAACCCACGATGCCATCGCTGGCCATGAGGGCGTTGGGGTCGAGGAGGCGGCTCGTCGGGAACGGTACCGAGCGCTCGCTGAAGTGGCGATTGCGGCGAATGCACGGGCGGTCGTCCTGGCGCATCACCGCGAAGATCAGGCCGAGAGCGTCCTGCTCCATCTTCTGCGCGGTGCGGGCGGGTCGGGTGCGTCCGGGATGGCGGAGTGGAGTGCCCGGCCGATTCCTTGGTGGCAGGGGGAGGTGCATGGTCCCGAGATGCACATCTGGCGACCACTGCTCCATGAGCCAAGAGTCGAACTTGAGCGCTTCATCCTCGCCTTGGGACTGGAACCCATCGAGGATGCCAGCAACCTGAGTCGTGCCCACACGAGGAATGCGATTCGCCTCGACGTGCTGCCGGTCTTGGAGCGCATCGTGCCGGGAGCTTCGGCGGCGCTCGCACGGTATGCGGACTTGGCAGCGGCCGACGACGCCGCGCTCGACACGATGGCCGCGACGGCGCTCGCCGGGTCGCTCGATCACGCCCGGAACCTCAGGTGGGCAGGGCTTTCCGCAGCACCCCTTGCCGTTCGGCGCAGAGCGGTCAAACTGTGGTTGCTCGAGGCTGCGCCGTCGGCGGAGCCCGGGATGGATCGGGTGGAAGCCGTGCTCGCCGCGCTCGAACGGAATCGCGGTGGCGCAACCGTCGAGATCGGCAACGGCGAATCAGTGGTGATCCGACAGGGCATGGCGACCGCGGGTCGCGCGCAGGAAGAGGAGAGTCGATGAGTTGGCAGCGTGAACCGCGGGCAAACGGTGTCGCCAAGATCCTGATCACCGAGCAGGAATTGCAGCGCCGCATCTACGAACTCGGCAAGGAACTGGATGGTCATTTTGGTGACCGGGTGCCGCTTTTCGTGGGCGTGCTGAACGGTGCGGTCGCGTTCATGACCGATCTCATGCGGGCGATGACGATCCCGGTCGAAATCGACTTCATGGCAACCTCTTCCTATGGGAATTCCACCACGAGTTCAGGGGTCGTGCGGATCATCAAGGACTTGAACCAGCCGATCGATGGTCGTCACCTCATGGTGGTGGAGGACATCGTCGACAGCGGTCTGACCCTCCGCTACCTGCTCGAGATGCTCGAGGCGCGGAATCCGGCCTCGATCACCGTCGTCGCGCTGCTACGCAAGAACAAGCCCGACGCGGTGGACGTGCAAGTCGATTTCATTGGGTTCGACATTCCGGACGAGTTCGTGATCGGTTACGGCTTGGACTTCGCCGAGCGCTACCGCAACCTCCCGTACGTGGCGGTGCTGGATCCCTCGACCATCGTGGACGAGTAGCACCGTCGGTTGTGCCGGGGCGTCGCCGCTGCGCATACTCTCCTTACATGGTTGCGCGCGATCACCGATGAATCTGGGGTGTGATGAGCCGAGGCAAGGGAATCAAGAATCTCACGATGTGGGCGGTGCTGATCGTGGCGTCAGTCGCGATGTGGATCACCTTCGTCGGCAAGCAGGAGGCGCCCGAGCAAGTGAGCCTCGGCGCCGTGGCGGCATCGATCCGAGCCGGGGAAGTTGCCCAGTTGGTGCAGCAACCCGATGGACGTGAGGTGCAAGTCAAATACGCAGATGACGCGGGCAAGGTCAACGCGGTCGCGGTGATCCCCAGCGACGCCGATCTGCTCACCGTCCTCAAGAGCTACGGCATCGACCCCGCAACGCTGCCGCCGGACATGATCGAATTCAAGCGGGAGAGCCCGTGGAACGGGGTGCTTGGGTCGATCGGGTTGATCATCCCGACGGTGCTGCTCCTCGGTGTGCTGATGTTCATGCTTCGGCAGAGTCAGGGCAGCAACAATCAGGCGATGAGCTTCGGCAAGAGTCGAGCGCGCCTCTTCACCGGCAATCGCCCGACCGTGACCTTCTCCGATGTCGCTGGCGTTGACGAGGCGAAGGAGGAACTCGTCGAAGTCGTCGAGTTCCTCAAGTACCCGGACAAGTTCGCCGCGCTCGGCGCACGCATTCCGCGTGGTGTCCTGCTGGTGGGTCCCCCAGGGACGGGGAAGACGCTGCTGTCGCGGGCTGTGGCCGGTGAGGCCGGGGTGCCGTTCTTCAGCATCTCCGGGTCGGAGTTCGTGGAGATGTTCGTGGGGGTCGGGGCGAGCCGAGTGCGCGATCTCTTCGATCAGGCAAAGCGCAGTGCGCCGTGCATCATCTTCGTGGACGAGATCGACGCCGTCGGGCGACAACGCGGTGCCGGTCTCGGTGGCAGCCACGACGAGCGTGAGCAGACCCTGAACCAGATTCTCGTCGAAATGGACGGATTCGATTCCTCTGTCAACGTGATCGTTATTGCCGCGACGAATCGCCCCGACGTGCTGGATCCGGCGTTGCTTCGTCCGGGACGGTTCGATCGGCAGGTGATTCTCGATCGGCCGGACATCGCCGGGCGACGGCAGATCCTCGAGGTCCACTCGCGCGGCAAGCCGCTTGAGGATGAGGTCGCGATCGAGAATCTCGCCCGGCAGACTCCCGGGTTCTCCGGGGCGGATCTGGAAAATCTGGTAAACGAGGCGGCGATCCTCGCCGCACGGCGGAACAAGAAGACGATCGGCGCCCCGGAGTTCACCGAGGCGATCGATCGCGTGATCGCCGGACCGCAGCGGAAGAGCCGGGTCATCTCGGAGCTCGAGCGGACGATGACGGCGTACCACGAGGCCGGGCACGCCTTGGTGGCGCGGATGCTGCCGAATGCCGATCCGGTGCGAAAGGTCAGCATCGTCGCGCGCGGGATGATGGGTGGCTACACCCGCGTCGTCCCTGATGAGGACCGTCTCTTCAAGACCAAGGCGCAGTTCGAGGATGACCTCGCGGTGTTCATGGCCGGGCAGGTTGCCGAGTTGATGGTGTTCGAGGAGCAATCCACCGGTGCCGCCAACGACATCGAGCGTGCCACGGCGATCGCCCGTCGCATGGTGACCGAATTCGGGATGAGCGAGACGCTCGGCCCGCTGGCGTTTGGCAAGAAGGATGAAATGGTCTTTCTCGGCCGGGAGATCAGCGAGCAGCGCAATTACAGCGAAGAAGTCGCGTTCGCCATCGACAAAGAGATTTCCAAACTGATTGAGCAAGCCCATCAACGGGCGGTGCTCATCCTCGAGGTGAACAGTGAAGCGTTGGAGGCCATCGCACAGCTGTTGATGCGCGAGGAGACGATCGAGGGCGAGCAACTCGAGGCGCTCTTCGACGCACCGCGGCCGAAGCCTGATCTGGTCGGACCGCCGTTCGGGCGGCCGTCGGCCCGCTTCGAGCCACGTCCGCAGGGGCAGGTTCAACCGCGTCCCGAGGGCGACCAGCCTGTGCCCGGAGGTTTGGCACCCCAGCCCGCGGACTAGTCTCGCCGTAGACGAATCGCAGACGTGCATCGATGACGCACATCCACTCGGATGTCCGTCTTTCCGTGCATCGGCGATGATGCCCCCATACGGTTGGACGGTGAGCGATGGAGCGGGTGGTCATGGCGATCGAGAACATGGATTTCGCACTGGAGCAGGCGCGTGATGCCGCCCACGGCGGTGAGGGCTGGGAAGGGCGCGGGGGGACGCTGCAAGATGACCTCGGCACGGTGTGGGCATCGTGCGGGGTGCATTCGGAATGCGGCACCCTGCGCGCAGTGTTGATGCATCGGCCCGGGAAGGAGATCGACGGGATCACCGATGCCGCCGCGGCCCTTTGGCATGACATTGTCGATCCATCCCGCGCGCGCGAGCAGCACGATGCCCTGACCGACACCTATCGGAAGCACGGCGTCACCGTGCACGACCTTGGAGAGGCCGGATCCCATCTCCCGAACAGCTATTTCTGCCGGGACACCTTCGTCACGACCCCGATTGGAGCGATCGTTGGACGTCCGGCGTCGCGGTCGCGGGCGGGGGAGGAACGGCGAGCAGCTGCGGCGTTGGCCCGGATCGGCGTGCCGATCCTCCACACCGTGCGCGGCGCGGGCACGTTCGAGGGTGCCGACGTGGTGAACGTCGGGAACGGGCTGGTGTTCGTCGGACGCGGACAGCGCACGAATCTCGAGGGTGCGCGTCAGGTGGCCAAGGTCTATGAGGACGCCGGGATGGACGACGTGCAAATCGTCGACATGCCGTATGGGTGTGGGCACATTGACGGCATGATCAACATCGTTGATCGCGATCTCGCCGTGATCTACCCGACACAATTGCCGTGGCCGGTGTGGGAGACGCTCACGCGCCGCGGCTTCCGGATCCTGCCGGTGCCCGATCTCGCGGAGAACCGGCACGGGATGGCGGTGAACATGGTGCCGGTGGCGCCTGGGGTTGTGGTGGCTCCGAAGGGCAACCGCCACATGAAGGCGGAGTTGAACCGCTATGGGGTCGAGGTGATTGAGGTTGAGGTGGACGAACTCATGAAGGGTGGGGGCGCCTGCCACTGCATGACGGGAGTGATCTCCCGAGATCCCGCCTAGCGAAGAGTGGGCCTCCGGATTCCAGGGATGAAACAGAGCGGCCCGATCCTTCGTGAGGATCGGGCCGTCGGTGTTCGTGCGGTGGAGGCGGGGGGATTCGAACCCCCGACCTCTACAGTGCGATTGTAGCGCTCTCCCAGCTGAGCTACGCCCCCGCGTGAACCGTCGGAGTATACGGGTCGGTGGAAGGCCGCGTCAACGCAAAAGCCCTGCTGCGCATCGCGACACCGTGTGATTTGCGCGCTGCAACGCCGGATTACGCGTGACGAGCAGCATGGCAACGCTGACCTCAAAAGGGGTGGCTCATGAACCTGCCGAGGTGAAGCGTCACATCGCCATCGTGGCAATCTGGGGTGCTCATCGTCATCGGTCACCCCATGGCGGGAGGGGGTTGACAGCGTTTCCGTCGGGGCCTATCGTCCCGAAATATACGGTATACAATCTTGCGCTTGAAGGTTGGAACGTCCGCCTCGTTTGGGGAGCACCAATGGCAACGACGCCGTTGCGCCTGCAACCATCGCCTGTTGACGGAGCCCCGCGGCTCAACCATGCCACGCTCGCCCAGCAGGTGTGTGATGTCCTGCGCTCACGCATCCTCGCCAACGAATACGAACCCGGGTTCAACCTTCGCGAAGAGGCAATCGCTGTCGAGTTGCACGTGAGCCGGGTGCCCGTGCGTGAGGCGCTGCGACAGCTGGGCGCGGATGGCTTGGTCGACTTGGTGCCGCGCCATGGGGCAATCGTCAGTTCGCTCTCCCTCGCCGAGTTCCTCGATGCCTACCGGGTGCGGGAATCCCTCGAAGTCCTCGCCTTGCGATTGGCGATTCCGCGCTTGGACGATCTCGATGTGAACCATCTGCGCGATCTGGAATTCGGCATGGAGCAGGCGGCAGCGTGCGGCGATGTCGAGGTGTTCTTCGCCCTCAACACCGATTTTCACCGGTTCTTTGTGGAGAGCTCGGGGAACGGCTACCTGCAAGGCATCTATCGACAGTTGCTCGAGCAGATGCGCCGATACCAATCACCTTCCTTGACCCTGCGGGGCGGCCTTGAGCGATCCCTCGCCCAACACCGCGAGGTGATCGATGCAGTTGCCGCCCGAGATGTCGATGGCGCGGTCGCCTCGATGAGCGACCACATCAGGATTCCACAGCGATTGCTGGAGGAGATGCTCGAGGGAGGTCAGGAAACGCTGCCGCTACGCCCGGTGGCGAATGCTCCCTCTGGCACGGGTGCCCAACGGAAGGCCAGCCGCCGTCGCGCGGCAGAAGGGAAACAGAGCGCATGAGTCGTCCCGTGAAGTTCGGCGTGAATCTCAACAACCGCGAGCCGCTGATCGCCCCGGATTACACCTTGTCGGATCTCTTGGATCTCGCGGAGCATGCGGAGAAGACCGGGTTCGATTCCGTGTGGGTCGGGGACAGCCTGTTCTCGAAGCCGCGCTACGAGCCGATCAATCTCCTCTCCGCGATCTCGCAGCGGACGTCGAAGGTGAAACTCGGGACCGCCTGCATGGTCTCCGGGACGCGCAACCCGCTCTACCTCGCGCTGGAGTGGGCGACGCTCGACAACCTGTCGAATGGGCGCACGATTCTCGGCACCGGCATGGGCAATCCGGAGGACGGCGTGCGGCGTGAGTACGCGTCGCAGGGGATGGACTTCGAGAAGCGGGCAAAGATCTTCGAAGAGGGACTGCACGTCCTGCGCGACCTGTGGATTTCCGGCAAGACGGACTTCCATGGCGAGCACTTCGACTTCCCGGAAATGTCCTTCTACTCCGGCACCGAGATGGGGCCGTTGATGCCGGTACAGTCGCCGCCGCCGATCTGGGTCGTGAGCAATCCGCGCCTCACCGTGGGTACCAAGGACGAAGGCCGCACCGAGAAGGTGATCAGCAAGGCAGCGCGGCGCATCGCACAGTACGGCGATGGCTGGATGACCTGCTGCCGGGCGCGCCACCCAGAGGAGTTCGCGGCGCAGCTGGAGCAGGTGCACGATGCCATCGATGAGGCTGGGCGCGACCGCTCCGAGTTCGTGATGTCGTATCAGGTGACGATGAACATCGCGGACAGCAAGGCCGAAGCGGAAGCGGGGATCAACGCGTATATCAGCCAGTAC
>JAPOLF010000102.1 GCA_029977305.1 bacterium
CATCGCGGTGAAGCTCGACGTGGGGAATGGGGAATCGGAATCAGGCATTGCCCGCCGCACGCTGCCGACGACTGCCGCCCACCGTCCGATAGACCACCAATCCGATCGCCACCGATCCGGTGATGACGTACATCCCGCGGCCCCACCAGGTGCCGCTGTCGCTGCCGGCGAAGAGGCCGTGGAGCAGCATCAGCACGAAGAGCGGGTAGGTGAGCCAGTGCAGCGCCTTCCACGCCTTGTGCCCGATGCGGGATTTCATCCCGACGCTCGCCGCGATGATCACCATGATCCACGCCGCGATCACGCCGAACCCGATCCACGGCTCGGCGCCCGTTGCTGCGAACGGCACCGCGACTTGTCGCAGGCCGAACTCGACGAACGGATCCGCCATCAGACTGAGGATGTGCAGCACCAGGAAACCGAAGGCGAGCGACATCGCGAAGCCGTGCAGCATCGTCGTTGTCAGGCGGCGCTCTCCCTTCGGTGTGCCGGTTGCCAACCCCAGCCCGAGTACGAAGCTGAACCAGAGCAGCAGGTACATCGCGATGCCCGAGGCGCGCACCAGGTACCACGTCGCGGGGCTGAGGGAGATGCCATAGCGATCACCGAGCACCTTCAGCCCGATGACCACCCATGAGGCGAGGACCAAGCCGATCATGCCCCACTCGAACCCGCTCAGCGGCCGCCGGGTCTTGACGGCCGATGGTGAGGGTGACGTTCCCATCGCGCCCTCCTAGGACGACCGGGTGCGCGCATGCGCACGTCGGGAGGAGCCTTCGCTCGGCTGCTGGCCATCGCCCCACTGCGGCATGGCGGGGGCGTCACCGATGATCCAGGCACCGTCGTCGTCGTTGCCTTCGCCTTCGCCTTCGTCGGTCTCTCCACCCCATTCTTCGTCGTGGGAATCCCCTCCAGACCAGGAGTTGTCGTGCGACTCCTCCTCGCCCCAGTTCCAGTCGATGATCGGCTGCTCGTCCTTCGGCTCGGCGGCCTGGGCGATCCGCGGCTGCTCGATCTCCTGCGCGACCGGCGCCGGTTGCGCCTCAGTGGTCGGCGGGGTGCCGGTCAGGCTGATCAGCCCGAGCGCGGCGACGAACGACGCCAGCGACCCCGCGACGAGGGCGCGGCGGGTCTTCGCCTCCTTGGCGGCGCGGGCGGTTGCCGCGGCGCGGGCGCGGTCGGCGGCGGTGGATTCAGGATTGGTGGCCATCGGTGTACTCCCCTTTCGTGGTGCCAATCGGGCCCACGTGCATCGGTTGTCTGCTTTCACGATAGGCCAGCATCCTTAAGGAACGCTGGGAGGTCCTTGGGAATTCACCGATGACCCATCGAGCGGGGATGCCCGCGATGCAGCAGGCGTCATCCCCACCGCGGCACCGCAACACCGGGGCATATGCGGTGATGAGCCCCCCTTTCGGCAAGGCAGCGTGGATGCAGATCATCAGCGGTGGGACGCATCGCCCGAACGCGACGCTTGATGCCGTCCTCGCTCACGCCGGGTGCGGCACACGATTTCGCGCATTCCCGAGCCGAACATCGTCTCCATCGCCAACTGGGCGGACCTGATCAGGATGCGCCCCAAGGGCAGGGATCGAGGTGGCGTGAGGATCGAAGGTGACCGGACGCGCGACCGATGCACGTGGCAGGGGCATCCTGTCTCGAACGGCA
The DNA here is from genome assembly GCA_029977305.1 of bacterium. Lineage (GTDB taxonomy): Bacteria > Chloroflexota > Chloroflexia > Thermomicrobiales > UBA6265 > CADCWF01. The sequence continues at coordinate 1,669 of JAPOLF010000102.1, forward strand.
CCCGCTCTGGGCGGAAACCCGGAATCGCCGAGCTCAGTGGCGTGATCCTGATCGCCGTCACCATCGCCAACACGCTGTCAGCACCACCTCCAGCCCGGCATCCCGGCGAACAACGCCAGCTGTTGGACACACCAAGCAGCGCACCGTTCCACCTGCGAGTCGGGCGGGCGAGCGATCGCGGGAACCAAGTCGCTGGTGGGGACGTTTCGTCAGGTGTATGGATGGTGTGGGACAATGCATGGGCTTGCCACGCGGCCTGCACACACGACCATAGGGGTAAGCCATCATGACTGACCGTCGCACCGCCATCCTCGGCACGCTCACCGCAGCGATCGCCGCCGCCACCGGCACCTCCGTCGAAGCAAAGAAGAAGAAGAAGAAGTGCAAGCCCGCCTGCGCCGCCTATGCGTCGTGCAAGGCGGGGAAATGCAAGCCTCTGCCGATTCCCTCCTCCTATGTCCAAGATGTTGCCGGCGCCGTGGTGGACAGCACCGACATCAATTACGGCCCATTGCTCGCGCGCGGCACCACGCTGTATGTCGGAAACAAGGGCACCTCGCCTTCAAGCCGCCACAGTGTGCTCGTCTTCTCCGCCAACGAGAGCACTGGCGCGTTGACGTTCGTGCGGCAGTTCGGGACCTATGGGACCGAGAATGACCAAGTGAACGACACGACGGATATGACCTTTGCCGGGGACTTTCTCCTGGTCGTGGATTCCGCCGCGAGCAAGGTCAAGGTGTGGCGCGTCGATCCGACGACGGGCGTATTCACCGCCAACCAGCAACTGGGCTCAACATTCGGGACAGGAACCGACCAGTTCACCAATCCGGAAGGCATTGCCTACAGCGCCACGCATGGCAAGGTCTATGTCATCCAGAGCTACTCCATCAAGTGGTTCGACTTCAACACAACCACGGGTGTGGCCACGTACTCTGGGGAGTTGCTCCTGCCGGCCGAGGCATATCCGTACCCCAGGGATGCCGTGCTCCTCGGCGATGCGCTCTACTGTGTCGACCGGACGCTCGGCCTGCTCAAGATCACCATCAACAGCGATGGCACCGTCAGCGCGAACCCACAGGTCGTCACCGCTGCCACGGGTGACCCGGCCATTCCAGGGCCGACGGCGCTCGGGTACAAGAACGGCCGTTTCTATATCTCCAACGAAATCAGTGGGTTCATAACCCAGATCTTCAACCTCGAGACGGATGGCACGATCTCGTACGTCGACACCATGAATCAGAGTGCCACCGAGCCGTATCAGGCAATGGTCCCACGGAGCACGGAGTTCATCGGCCAGTGGGCATACGTGAGCGTCGGCAGCGGCGATCAGAAGATCGCGCTCTTCGAGGCGCCGTAGGTTGCGGCACGTGCCTTCTGCGATGCCGAGCCGGGTGATGCCGGATCAGCAGATGTTCGCGCTGTTCGCGAGATAGAGCTGCGCGCCGGACGACCCGTATCCCAGGACGTTCTCGAAGATCTTCCCCGAGGCACAGTTGGCGTTGCCCAGCAACAGCGCATCTTGCTCCGCGTAGATGCCACCGCCCGCCGTGTATCCCTGATTTTTCTGAATCGTCGCGTCGCCCGACATCGTCACCTGGGTCCCGGCCGCCGCGTAAACGCCACCCCCGAAATCCGACGTGGCGCGATTCGCATCGACTCCCGCTGGTCCGCCAACCACGGCCGTTCCGCTCAGGATCAACTGCGCACCATCAGACAACCCGATGCCGCCGCCGTTCGGGGCGATGCAATCGCGGATCTGCGAATTACCGCCCACGGTCAGGGTGCCGCCAGCCATGGCGATGGCACCGCCGGGGTTCAGGATGCAAGAGCATTGCTGGATCAGCGTGTTGGTGAGCCGCACCTCTCCGCTCGTGTTCGCGGCGATGGCCCCGCCCTTGCCCGCATTGCCAGACTGCATCACCACGTTCTCCAGCACCAGATTTCCCTTTGAAGGCGTGCTCGGGGTGTCCACGCCGAAACCGATCACCCCGCCCGCTTCCGGAAACGCCCCCGCAGCCCCTTTCAGCGTCAGGTTGCCGAGCGTCTTGGCGCGAAAGGTCAGCGAGTCCGCATCGGATCCGAACTGCACCGTGAACGTCCGGCCGGCGAGTTCTTGCGAGGTTTGGATCACGACGACGTCTGATGGTCCGCAGGGCGTGATCGTCAGCCGCTTCGTGATGGTGAGGTTTTCCGTGTATTCGCCGTTCTTGAGGCAGATCGTCCCGCCGGCGCGCGTCCCTGCAATCGCGGCCGCCAAGGTCCTGTACTTGCAGCCAGTGGCACAGACGGTCGACGGGCGCTTCTTGCGCCGCTTCGCTCCCACCCCGACTGGCCCCTGCAGCCCCACCACCAGCGCCCCGACCACCGCGGCGATCGCGCGTCGACGAGTGAACAGCGTGGTCCGCATCCCGAGACCCTGGGTGAACCTGTTTGTCATCATTGATCTCCGTTCACGAGTCGTCAGCAGGAGCTGCCGCTGACCTGGAAGATCTGCGGTCCGGCGCCGGTGCTGTTCTGGTACAGCTCGTTCCCGACCACGTTCTGGGCGCTGCAGGTCGCATTCCCGGCGAGTGTCGCCGTTGCTTCGGCGTAGATGCCGCCGCCGCTCCCCTGCGCCTTGTTGTACGCGACCATCGCGGTGTCGTTCATGGTCAGCGTGCACCCGGATTCGAGATACACCCCGCCGCCGTCGTACAGGTAGGCATCGTTCTTGTCGCCGAGGGAGGTGCCCCCGATCACCGACGAGTCGCTCATCGACATCGACGCCCCGGATCGCAGCGTGACCCCGGCCCCCTGCTCGGCATTGCAAAACGAGACCGAGGTCGTTCCCTCCAGCTGCAAGGTGCCGTAGCGCATCTCGATCCCGCCGCCGCTGGTGTTGGCGTTGCACGACCGAATCACGACGTGCTTCAGGCGGACGTTGCCGGTGGTGTAGGCGCCGATTCCGCCACCCCAGCCGAGGGAGGCACCGTTGCGCAGGGTCACGTTGCGCAGGTCGAGGTGACCGGCAACCGGGGTGGAGTCGTACCCAAGCCGGATCACTCCGCCATCGGACGCGGCCGCCACCGCCCCGTTGATGATGAACGTCTCCGCCGAGAACCCCCGGATTTTCAAGGTGTCGGTGTCGGTCAGCTCCTGGATGTCAAAGGCACGATTGGAGCCGTCGGGTTGGATGGTCACCACGTCCTCCGCCGTGCAGGGCTTGATCGTGAGGGACTTGGTGATGAGGACGTTGCCGTCGTAGGTCCCGCTCTTGAGGCAGATCCTGCTGCCCGGCCGGGCGGCCAGGGCGGCGTCGTTGAGCTCGGTGTAGTCGCACCCGACGGCGCAGACGGTGATCGGGCCGTGGTGCCGTTTCTTGTGCTTCTTGCGTTTCTTGGCGGAGGCCACCGCTGGCGAGGTGATGCCTGCGGAGATCACCCCGATCACGGCAAGCCCGGTCCGGCGGCTCATCGGCGAGGTCAGGCGCCGGAGCAGCGACGTGGTCGGCATTGACATGAACCATCCCCTTTGCGTGTTCCGGCAATCAGCCACAAAGGGAACGTATCACAATGGGGAATGGTTGCCGTGACCGCCTGGAGCGTCCCCGGTCGTGCGGCGGCATCGGCGCGGCGCCCTCCGCCGCGGATCAGCAGGTGGCGTGGTTGACGTGGTAGATCTGCGGCCCGACACCCCCGCCCGTGCCCAAGGTATTGTCCGCGATCTTCGTGGTGTTCGTGCAGGTGGCACTGCCGTTCAGGACTGAGGTCTCCGCCGCGTAGATGCCGCCGCCGTTGTTGTTGGCAGTGTTGTTCATCACCATCGCACCGGCATCCATGGTCAATTGACTCGGGCCAACGAGTCCGATTCCTCCCCCGTTGCCATCCGATGGATCAGTTGCGGAATTGCCATCCGCGACGGTTGCACCACCGATCGTCGCGGTGTCCTTGAGGTTCATGGTCGCACTTTGATAGAGAAAGACGCCGCCGGAGGAGGGTGCGGTGCAGGCACGCACTTGAGATGCCCCATCAAGGGTCAACGTTCCGAAGAGATGCGTGATCCCGCCACCAGTGGTCGAGGCACGGCAATCCTCGATCACGGTGTCCGTCAAGTGAACGGTGCCCGAGGTGTCGGCATAGATCCCGCCCCCCGAGGAGCAACTCCCGTTGCTCACGGTGAGGTGACGAAGCGTGAGCGTCCCAGCAGACGTCGCGAGGTTCTCCCCGCAGAAGCCGATGACGCCGCCACCCCGGAACACGTCTCCGTTTCCCCTCAGCGTCAATCCCCCTGGCGTGAGCCCGTCGACGATCAATTCGTCAAGGGAGTTCTCAAAGAATGCGTTCAACAGGGTTTGGTTCTGGATGGCGACGATCGTCACGGGAGCATCCGCCGAACACGGCCTGATGGTCAAACTCTTGGTGATCGAGACACTTTCGGAGTACTCCCCACCCTTCAGACAGATGGTGCTCCCGGCAGGAGATCCATCGATCGCGGCTTGCAGCGACGTGTACTTGCATGTTCTTGCGTTGGCGCAAACGGTGATCGGCTTCTTCTTTTTCTTCTTCTTCTTGGCGTCGATGTCGGAGAGGCCGAACGCCCCGGCGGCAAACCCGACGAGGGCGACAAACCCGGTTCGGCGGCTCATCGGCGCGGTCAGGCGCCGGAGCAGCGACGTGGTCGGCAGTGTCATGAAGCTTCCCCTTTGCGCATGCCGGCAAACATCCACAGAGGGAACGTATCACATTGGGAAATGGTTGCCGTGACCGCCTGGAGCGTCCTCGGTCGTGCGGCGGCAGCGTTGCGGTGCGTTCCGCTGCGGATCAGCAGGTGGCGTGGTTGACGTGGTAGATCTGCGGCCCGACACCCCCGCCCGTGCCCAAGGTATTGTCCGCGATCTTCGTGGTGTTCGTGCAGGTGGCACTGCCGAGGAGCGTCGCCGACTCCTCTGCGTAGATGCCGCCGCCCGAGACGTTCGCATTGTTGCTCCGGATCTCCGCGGTGCTGCCCATGTTCACGGTCGTTCCGCCACTGGCGAACACGCCGCCACCGAAGCCGGATGTCGAGTCGTAGGCGTCGTTCTTGTTCCCCGCGGATTGCGCCCCGCCGATGACCGAGGTGCCGGTGAGATTCAGCCGGGCACCGCCGCCCAGCCAGATCGCGGCGCCTTGCTGCGCGTTGCAGTCCCTCACCACTGACGTCCCGTCGATGGTCAACGTGCCGCCGTTCATGTCGATCCCGCCGCCGTGGAGGTTGGCGTTGCAGGAGACGATGGCGCTGTCGGTCATGCGGATGGTGCCGCTGGTCCGCCCGTAGATGGCGCCGCCGTATTGGGTGGCCACACCTTCCCGGAGGACGACGTTGGTCATGGTGATACTGCCGACGCTGCTGCCGGTGTCCCCGCTGGAGCCGATGGCGATGACCCCGCCTTCGGTCACCGCGTTGTTCAACCCGATCAAGGTGAATCTGTCTTCGCCGACGCCGGTGAGCGTCAACGTGCTTCGTGCGCTGCCCATGGACACCGTGAAGACCCGGCTCGCCTCCGGTGCGGTGATCGTCACCACGTCGTCGATGGTGCAGTTGCTGATGGTCATCGCCTTGTTGATCTGGATGCCGCCGTCGTAGTTCCCGTTCTTCAGGCAGATCGACCCACCGGCGCTGATCCCCGCAACGGCCGCCGTCAAGGTGGTGTAGGTGCACCCAGTCGCGCAGACGGTCGCGGTCTTCTTCTTTTTCTTCTTCTTCTTGGCGTCGATGTCGGCGATTCCGATCACCCCCGCCACTGCGCCACCGAGCG
>JAPOLF010000103.1 GCA_029977305.1 bacterium
AGTTCGCCGAGGAGATCGGCAAGTACACCGACGGCGATGTCGTCGCCGGGTTCATGCAGTACCTGTTCATCCCGGTCGCGGTGAACGATGCCGATGCCGCCACACTGATGCAGATCCCGGGGGTCAGCGCCGAGGAAGCCGATGCCCTCATCGCCGCCCGCCCCTTCGCCGACAACGCCGCATTCCTGACGGCACTCGCCGAGGTCGTCTCACCGGAACAGGCCGCGGCCGCCGAAGCCTATCTCGCCAAGTAACGTCGTCGTCATCGATCGCTGAGGGAAAGGAGTTGTCATCATGAGCGCCACGGACGCCCTTCGCAAACTCGGAACGTTCCTCTTCTGGCTGGCCATCGCGATCTTCGCCGGCACCATCGTCGAGCTCGCAGCCACCAAGCATTGGCAGGAGCCCGTGCAACTGATCCCATTCGCCGCGTGCGCCATTGGCCTGATTGCGCTCGTCATCGCGTACCTCCGCCCGACCCGCGCCAGCCAACTCGCCCTGCGCGGCGTGATGGCCGCGGTGACCGTGGTGAGCCTGATCGGCGTCTGGGAGCACCTCGAGGGCAACGCGGGCTTTGTCCGCGAGATGCACCCGAAGGCAACCGGTCTCGATCTCTGGATCCCGGTCCTCACCGGCCGCGCCCCGATCGGTGCCTCCGGCATCCTCGCGATCGGTGCGCTGCTCGCCCTCGCCTCGACGTGGACGCTGGTCGTGGTGACCCCTGACCGCGCCAAGAAGTTGGAGTTGGCCACGGCCTGATCCCTCGCGGGACGGTTGATCCCTCCGCCTTCGATGACCGCCACCCATCGGCCCGCTGATTCACCGCACCCCGCGGTGGAACTTCTCGGGCCGATGGGTGTGTCCGTCCCCGGTTCCTTGACGCGCGGTCCGCGCCAACCCGACACTGCTCGCACCTCAACCGCTCCGCCACGGAGGCCGCGCGTGTCCACCTATCCCGCTGATCCCGGATTCCCGCGGCGTCGCGCGATCCTCCTGATCGATGGCGTGATCGTGGCCGCCGCCGGACTCGCCATGATCATCTTCCAGCGCCCCCTCGCCGCAGCGATGGGTTGGCCGTCCGCGGGCACCTTGGTGCCGCTCGGGGTTGCCTTCCTGATCTGGGGTGGCGCACTCGCCGCATGGGCTCGCACCAGCCGGCCCACCCGGGGCTTCACCCTCGCGGTGGCCGTGGTCAACAACCTCTGGTTCGATGCGACGATCATCCTCATCGCGCTGCTGCGGCCGCCGCTCACCGGCATTGGGTGGGTGGTCGTGCTCGGTTCGGCGATCGTCGCGATGATCTTCTCGGTGCTTCAGGTGATGTCCACCCGCCGCACCTAGCCGCGGCCCGGCACCTCGGTCAGGAAGGTGAGCACCGCATCCGCTATCTCGGCTCGAGACGCATCGGGCAAGGGGAGCGGGGGAGTGGTCTCGATCATCAGCAGCCGCGCCTGCGGCAGCGATGCGGCCAGCCGTCTCGCCACCAAGTGATCGGTCTCCACCGCATTGGTGCCCGAGATGACCAGCGCCGGCATCGCCAATGCCGCGATCGCCTCCGGTGCCGGCTCATGGCCCTCTGCGCCGGCGAGCACCGCGGCCAACGCCGGGGCGTTCCGCTTCACCGCACCGCGCGACGCCCGATCAAGCGTCTCCTCCCAACCCGGACCGCGCCTCGCCTCCATCACGATCATCACGGCACGATCATTCAGGCCCTTGCCGGCCGCAGTCGCTGCGGATGAAAGCCGCTCCCGCGCGGTGTGCCACGCCCAGCGCGAGCGCGCATCGTCATCACTCGCGAGCACCCCGGGAAGGTCGGGTTGGATCAGCACCAGCGAGCGAACCCGCTGCGGAGCCATGCGTGCGACCGCAATCGCGGTCGCGCCGCCCCACCCCTCGGCGATCACATCCGCCGCCGCGACGCCCGCGTTGTCGAGCACCGCCAACACATCGCCGGCGAGTTCCGTGGGCGGGTAGGGGCGACTGCTCAGCGCCGCGCTCGCCCCGTGCCCACGCGCATCGATGAGGATCACCCGCGCCCCGGCGGCTCGCACCGCGTCGGCGAGTGGCCGCAGGCTCGAGCGATCCGCGAGCAGGTCGTGCAGGAAGATCGCGGCCGACGCGCCGGGATCGCCCACATCCTCATACGTGAGACGCGTCGTGCCTCGCACCGCGAAGCGCGTGATGCCGGCACCGGGCACACTCATCGCGCCTCGCCCCCGATGCGCCGCACCAGCGCCTGCGCTGCCGCACCGGCGAGCACCCCGATCATCACCGCCTCGGCCAGCACCACCGGCAGCAGGTACCGCGCGAAGTCCGCCCGGTACCCTGCAACCACCAACACCACCTGCCCGAGCACCACCACCGCCGCGAGGGCCGTCGGCGACCCCACGCCTCGCCGCACCACCAACCCGAGCAGCACCACTGCTCCGATCGCCGCAAACAGGAGATCCGCCCCGCCGATCAACGGGTTCACCCTGCCGAGCACGGTGCTGTCGTCGCCGAGCCAGTAGACGATCCTGCCCACGGCGTCGACCGGGCCATCGACGCGGAGATCAGCCCAGATGGTTCCTTGGTTTGCCATTTCCTTGGCACGAAACTGGAACAGCGTCATGGTCCGAGCGATCGGGTGCGGCCAGAGATAGGGCGCGCTCGCGACGAACACCGCGAACGCGACCACCGGCAGCGGCACCAACCGCACGCCCACCGCCCGATCTCGCGGCTCGCCGCGTCCCCATTTAGCCCAGATCAGCAGCAGGATGCCGTAGAAGCTCAACCCCAGCGCGAGCAGCAGCGGGCTCAGCTTCGCGGACCCCCCGAGGCCGCACAGCACCCCGAGCAGGATCGCACGTCCCCAGGTCGGCTTCGCCGCTAGCGCCATCGCGGCCAGCGCCGCCCACGCCACGCAGAGGGTCACCAAGGCATCAGAGCCTGCCAGACTCCCCAGGTAGATCGCGAGCGGATGCGCCGCCAGGAAGACGCCTGCCACCAGCCCCCCGAGCGGGTGGGTGATCATTCCGGCGATCAGCGCCGCACTCGCCGCGATCAGCGCCCCGATCAACGCATTGGTCCGCCGCGCCGCGGTCAGATCGGCCGGATCGGGCACGGCACCACGCGCCTCATTCCACGCCAGATCGTGGTGAAAGTCGTAGAACGCATTCGTCTCGGTGTCCCGCCCTTGCAGCACCAACCCGAGTCCGGTCACATAGGACCCGAGTGGCGGCTGGCCCCACATCAACTCGCGGTCGCTCCAGTAGCTCGAGCGTGGATCACGCAGCTCCCGGAGGAAGGCGGCACGATGGATCCAGCGCGCCTCGTCCCGGTGGAATTCGGTGGTCGGCACCGCCCGCAGGTAGGAGAGGAACGCCACCACGAACACCACCGCGGCGACCGCGAGCGGCCAGCCCATCCGGCGCATCAGCGGACGACCATATCCAACCGGTCGAAGAAATCGGGGAAGGTCTTCGCGACGCATTTCGGTTCGAGCAGACGCACCCCCGGTGCCCGCAACGCGGTGACCGAGAAGCTCATCGCCATCCGGTGGTCATCGTAGGTGTGGATGTCCGCCGGGACGATCGGCCGCGGATGCACCGTCACGCCGTCGTGGAACTCGTCCACTTGCTGCCCGAGCCGCCGCAGCTCGGTCGCGATCGCCGCCACCCGGTCCGTTTCCTTGAGTCGTGCATGGGCAACCCCGCGGATCGTCGTGGGGCCGTCGGCGAAGGGGGTGATCGCCGCCAACGTCTGCGCCGTGTCCGAGATCGGGCCGAGATCGAGATCCACGCCGCGCAGTTTCCCGCCTTCGGGCCCGCGCACCTCAACGTACTCCTCGGTCTCGATCACGGTGCAGCCCATCGCCTGCAGCACGTCGATGAAGCGCAGGTCGCCCTGCGTCGAGCCCTTGCCGAGCCCGTCCACGCGCACCCTGCCCCCCGTCGCCGCCGCCATCGCGAAGAAGTAGCTGGCGTTGGAGGCATCGGGCTCAATGCGGTAGTCACGCCCGGTGTAGCGCTGCCCCGGACGCACCGAGAGCACCTGCCAATCGACCTCGTCCAACTCCGCCTCAGCGCCGAAGGCGGCCATCACCGCCGCGGTCATCGGTAGGTACGGCTTGGAGACGAGATCGCCCTCGACCTCGACCGTGATCCCCTGCGCCGCACACGGCCCAGCCAGCAGCAGCGCCGTGAAGTACTGGCTCGATTGATCGCCCGCCATCCGGCAGCGCCCACCCGGCAGGCCGTTGGCATTCACCACCACTGGCGGGAATCCCGCCTCGAGTTCCCCGCGCACGTCCGCGCCGAGATCGTTCAGCGCCTGCAGAAGGGGGCCGATCGGCCGCTGCCGCATGCGCGGGATGCCATCGATCCGATACCGCCCATGACCGAGCGGCAGGGCCGCAGTGAGGAAGCGCATCGCTGTTCCGGCGTTGCCGACGAAGAGGTCGGCCTCGGTCGCCGGGAAGGTGCCTCCACCGCCGCGGACGTGGAACGCCTCACCCGCAACATCGGTCTCCACCGCGATGCCGAGCGCATTCAGCGCCGCCGCCATGTAGCGGGTGTCGTCGCTGTGGAGGGCGCCGGTGAGGTGACTTTCGCCGTGGGCCAGCGCCGCGACCAGCAGGGCCCGGTTCGTGATCGACTTGGAGCCGGGCACGCGCACCGTGGCATCGATCGGCCGGGTGGCCTGCCGCGGGGCGATCACGTCGGGATAGGTGTGGGCGGCCGCGTCGGTCATCGCGTGGGGCTTCCTCCGATGGCGTGGTGCTGGCTCGATCTCCCCGCGGACGGGGCGTCCGGTCCTAGGGTACCAGCACCACCCCGCAGCCCGACGCGCCCAACCGTCCCGAAACCACCCCTTTCCGCCAAATCCCGGACCGTCCCCGCTATACTCGTGAGCGGTGACGGAGCGTTCGCGCTCCACGCAGACCTCCCCGGGGACCCATCCATGGAACCACGACCGCCACGTCCACGCGGCGCCTATCTCGGTCAGGTGCCCACCACCGGAACCCCAATCGACCCCTCCACCGCCAACGTGCCGTACCAGCAGGCGGTGAGGCAGGGCCAACCGGTCGCGGTGCCGCTCGCGGGGGAGCCGCTGCTGCCGCGTCAGCAGCGTGCCAAGCAGCGCATCTGGCGCGTGGTCCTCTCCTTCGTCGTCGGGCTCGCGCTGCTGGCCGGAGCGGCCTACCTGCTGAAAGACTTTCTCTTCCCGGCGCAAACGTCACAGACCGCGCAGATGCCCGCGGCGACGGTGATCGCAGCGACCAGCATCCCGGTCAATGGGCCGACTCCCCCGGCCGGCGGTGACAACCTCCTCGCGACAGCCGTGCCCACCGCGACCTTCACCCCCGCCGCGACCACCCCGCCTGAGCCCACCCCGACCACCAACGCCCCAGAGCAACCCGCTGCCGATCCCGCGACCATGTCGATGATCGATCTGCTCCCGACCGACGCGATGATGCCTGCGGGATTGCTCGAGACCGCCACCGGTGAGCGATCGCTCGGCGATGTCATCGGCGCCCTCGGTGGCACCCCTGAGGTGGAGACTTACCTGCGCGATTGGGGCTGGGAGGGGAATGCCTTCCGCGACTTCTTCACCGAGCAGGGAACCACCACGCCGAATGGCACCTATGTCGTCAATGTGAGCGTCCACCGGTTCATGGACGACGACTCGGCCGACAACGCCCTGATCTTCTTCTCGGACTACTTCCTGAGCCTGAACGCGATGGAAGAGGTCACGGGAGACATCGTGGGAGACGGATCCCGCCTCTTCATCGGCGCGCCCGATGGCGAACCGCAAGCGGTGATGTACGTGCGCAAGGGCAACGTCATGTACCGCATCGGCTCCAATGCGACGGTCGATTCCGTCGGCACGCCGGCAGTTGATGTCGCGGCGGTCGCCCAAGCGATCGCGGCCCGCTAGTCCACGAGAGAGGAGTCCGCCATGTTCAACCGCGAGAACGCGATCGGGGTTGTGCTGCTGATCCTCTGCGCCGCAGTGGCGCTCTTTCTTCTGTATTTGATCGTCACCGGGCAGCGCGCGATCTACACCGGCCCCGATGAACTCATCTGGGTGCTTGCCGGGGTCTTCGTGATCGGAGCCATCTGGCTCTGGATCAAATCGCCGCGCCGCTGGCTCTGAGCCTCATCGCCCGGCGTTCTCGCCGTGCTCCGGATGCTTGACGGTCCTCCGGACGCGTCCGTACACTCGCCACACCGGACCCGCCCGGTGATCACCCGTGTCGAGAGGATCCCCGCCAATGGCTGAATCGCCGGAAGCCCGTGCCGGCCATCATGCGCCGCCGCTCGCCGGGATGGAGCCGCACCTCGTCGTCGGCGGTCCGCTGACCTTCGCCAACGGCCCCCGCGTCACCCTCCTCCGCGAGGAATCCACTGCGCACCCCTTCGCTGTCGCTGTGGCCGCCGCGTGGAGTTGCTATGGCGGCAAACCGGCCAAGGTCGAGAATGTGCTCGCGCTGATCCGCGAGACCGACCCGGCCAGCCTCTCCCCCGAGAAGGCTGCCCGGCGCGAGCGCGCCCTCCGCCTCTACGCCGACCTCTTCGCCGCCGGCCACCACACCACTCTGCAGCACGCGACCTTCGTCTTCGTGCTGGACAACGTCTCCCGTCTCGCGCTGTGGTCGTTCTTCCACTCGCACCCGTTCTACAACTCGGAGCAGGTCTCGCAGCGCTACCGCGAGGTGAGCGGCGCGACGATGATCACCCCCGACCTGCCGGAGCCGCTCGCGGCGATCTACGCGCAGGCGATCGAGCGCAGCCTCGAGGGGTATCGCCGCCTCACCGAGATCCTCACTCCTGATATGCACCAGCGCTATGGCGCGGTCTTCCCGGCGCGCGCGAAGGCGAAGGGTCCGGAGGCGGAGCGGCGTGTCGCCGATGCGGTGCAGAAACGCGCGCAGGAGGTCGCCCGCTACGTCCTGCCGCTCGCCACCCCGGCGCACCTCTACCACACCGTGAATGCGCTCACGCTGTTGCGCTATGTCGTGCTCGCGAACCAGCCTGACGCGCCCTCCGAGGTGCGGACCATCGTCAACGAGATGGTCCGGCAGGTGCTCGAGGTCGACCCGTGGTTCCTCGGCGCACCGGGGTATCCGCTCGACCTGCGGCCGCTCACCATCGACGACCCGATCGAGGCGCAGGCGTTCGCCCATTGGCGCGACGCCGTCGACCGTGACCCCGGGGAGAACGAGCGGGCGATCGTCGCCTTCGATGCCGCCCTCGGGCCGTGGGAGAACAGTCGCCTCGTCGGGCACGTCCCCGACGCCGAACGGATCATG
>JAPOLF010000104.1 GCA_029977305.1 bacterium
GACCTGCCTGTCGCCGCGGCCTGGAACAATGGCATGGCTCAAGAGGGTGAGGGATGAAGCGCCATCTCGTCCTGGTCGTCGATGACGAGGCAGTGATCATCAGGCTCGTGCGTGCCAAGCTGCAGGCGGACGGCTATGGGGTCGTCACGGCTAGTCGCGGCGAGGAGGCACTCGAGATGTTTGAGCGCGAACGCCCGGACATTGTCGTCCTCGATGTGATGATGCCGGGTATCGATGGATTCGAGACACTCCGTCGGATCCGTGCCACCGGATCAACCCCGGTAATCATGCTCACCGCCCGCACGGGAGACACCGATAAGTTGCGCGGTCTCCAAGGCGGGGCAGACGACTACGTGACCAAGCCCTTCAACCCCGACGAACTCAGCGCCCGGGTTGCCGCGGTGCTCCGCCGCACCGACGGCCTCTCACCGCAGACGGTTCGCAAGACGCTTCGCTATCCGGGCGTCGACATTGATCTCGAGCGCCGTCGGGTCTTGGTTGGGGGGGAAGAGGTCCGCCTCAGTCGCACGGAGTGGGAGTTGCTCTCCCAGCTGGCGGCCAACGCCGGACGCGTGATGATGCACGGGGAATTGCTCAGCCGCATCTGGGGGCCGGAGTTCCGCAGCGAGGTCCACTATCTTCGGACGTGGGTGAGCCGGCTCCGCGCCAAACTCGAGACGCAACCCGAAACGCCGGAATTGTTCGTCACATTCCCTGGCATTGGGTATCGCATGGAACTGCCGATGGATGGTCCAGACGATCGTCTCGTCAGCGAATCGCACCGCTGAGGACCGAGTCGACGGCGTCTCCCACCGCCTCGCACAGGATGCGCACATCTTCTGGTGTGGTCATCCAATTGTCGAACGCGGCACGCACCCCTGCACGGCCCCGCCAGGTGGTCCCGGTGACGAATGCTCTGCCGTCCGCTTGAATCGCCCGAACGACCTCGCGAGTCAGCGCGTCTGCGGCTTCGTCGCTGAGACCACCGCCGGCCAATCGGAAACACACGATGTTGAGCGGAGCCGGGGCGAGCAATGCCAATCGCGGATGGTCTTCCACCCAGTGGGCGAATGACGCCGCATTGGTGATGCACTGATCGACGGTGGCCTGATATCCGGATCGTCCGGCAGCCCGCAGCGCACACCACACCGACAGTGCGCGGAACCGGCGCGACATCTCGGGAACCATGGTCAAGGGATCCGGCGGCGCATCGGACCCGACCGTGAGATAGGCGGCGTCAAGCGCAAAGGCATGTCGCAGCGCGTCCGCATCCCGGACGAAGGCGAACCCGCAGTCATAGGGCACGTTGAGCCACTTGTGCCCGTCTGACGCCACGGAATCCGCACGCTCAATGCCTGCCACCAAGTGCCGATGACTCGGAACCAGCGCCGCGAACAATCCGAAGGCGGCGTCCACGTGCAGCCACGCTCCGGGGCCATGACTTGCACAAGCGTCGGCGATGTCGTCAAGCGGATCGAACGTGCCTGCGTTGACTTCACCTGCATTCGCCACCACCAACACTGGCACGTCCAGGGTTGCGAGGAGTTCACGGAGGTCTGCTGGCCGCATGGCGGCATCCGGGGAGGGGAGGGTGATCACCGAGCCACGTCCCAACCCGAGGGTGGCAAGGACTTTCTTCGCGCTGGCGTGGATCTCTCCCGTCGAGATCACGGTGATCCGAGGGTTTCCACTCAGTCCGTCGCGCGCGGCGTCGAAACCGAGTCGTTCGCCCACCCACTGGCGACCAGCCGCCAACCCGACCATATTGGCCATCGTGGCCCCGCTGGTGAGTGTGCCGGTCCAGGTTTCCGGGAGATGGAACAACTCCGTCAACCAGCGCATCACGCCGCGCTCGGTGTGTGTCGCGGCGGGACTGGCGAGCCACAACCCCGCGTTCTGGTCGATGGCGGATGCGAGCCAATCACCGGCGATAGCCGCAGGGGTCGATCCACCATTCACGAAGCCGAAGAACCGGGGGCCAGACGACGCCGTGATCCCGGGTTCGGCCAGCGCGAACCATTGGGCCAGCGCCTCGCTCCCCGGGATGCCGTCCTCCGGCAACGGCAGCGACTCCAAACGCGCCGCAAGTTCCGCAGCGGTGGCCCTGGCACCGACAGGCCGCTCGTCGATGCGTGAGAGATAGGCCAGAGAGATGGCTGCGGCTTGCTCAAGAGCGGATGCGTACTCGTCCCGGTGGATGCGGTTTTCGGCGCGTTCAGGCGACATGGGTGACTCCTCAGAGCAACAGGTGTGACGCGATTCTTGCACATGAAACCTTGCGACATATCCCTTGAGTGACAACCGAACACCGTGCCCGAACCGCCGGGGTGCTGATTCCCGGTACCATGCTGAAAATGCCGAAGGATGCGCATCACCACGGAGGACCACCATGACCGCGGAGCAGGACGTCGCCTATCTGTCAGCGTTGGACCTCATTGACGCCTATCGCCGCCGCACGCTCTCACCGGTGGAGGTCACCGCGGCCACGTTGGCCCGGATCGATCGGTTCAATCCACGCCTCAATGCGTTCATCACGGTCGCCCATGAATCCGCGATGGCCGAAGCCCGCGCTGCGGAGCAGGCTTACCGTGATGGCACCGCTGGGCTACTCGCTGGGGTGCCGATGTCGATCAAGGACCTCACTCCGACGAAAGGCATACGCACCACCAAGGGTTCCTTGGTCAATCCCGACTGGGTGCCGGATTTTGATGCCCCGCTGGTGGAGCGGGTCAAGCGGGATGGCGCTGTCATCCTCGGCAAGAGCAACACCCCTGAACTTGGCTGGAAGGGCGACTCCGGGAACAGGATCATCGGTCCCACCCACAACCCATGGCAGCAGGGCAAGACCGCTGGGGGATCGAGTGGGGGAGCGGGCGCCGCGGTCGCCGCAGGATTGGGTCCGCTGGCGCAGGGCAGTGATGGCGCAGGATCGATCCGGATCCCGGCGGCCTTCTGTGGCATCTTCGGGATCAAGCCATCGTTCGGCCTCGTTCCTCAGTTCCCGGCCAGTGCCGTGGGAGATGTGTCCCACCTCGGGCCGATGACCCGCACCGTGCGCGATGCCGCGCTGATGCTCGATGCGATCGCCGGTGCAGACGATCGCGACCGCTTCTCCTGGTCCAGCGGTATCGATTACCTGGCCGCCTGTGAAGGCGGTGTCCGTGGTATGCGGATCGCATGGTCGCCCGATCTTGGATACGCCACCGTCTCGCCCGAGATCCTCCGCCGCTGCGAGGCAGCAGTACGGACATTTGTTGAGCTCGGCGCTGAAGTGGTTGATGCCTCGCCGGGTCTCCCGGATCCATTCCCCATCTCTGGCACGATGTGGGGCACCGCGATGGCTGCCGTCTTCAAGGAGAACTGGGAAGCGGTAAAGAATCTGCTCGACCCCGGGATGGTGCGGGTGATTGAGGCATCGCGCGATGTCTCCGCAGTGGAGGTGCAATCCCTGATGCAGGAGCGTACCCGCTACTACGAAGCCTTCCGCGCCTTTCTCGCGCCATTCGACCTGTTGGTGACCCCGACCCTCCCATGCGTCGCCTTTGATGCTGGGCTGGATGAGCCACCAGTCGCCGAACGCCCGTACCGCATTCCGCTCGATTGGACGCCGTTCACCTATCCATTCAATCTCACCGGGAATCCCGCAGCGACCGTCCCCTGCGGATTCGTTGAGGGGTTGCCCGTCGGCTTGCAGCTCGTTGGGCGATTCAAAGACGACGCCACCGTCCTGCGCGCCGCAGCTGCCCTGGAGGCGGCCATGCCTTGGACACAGACCATCCCGCCGGATTACCCCGCATAGTTGAGGGGAATCTCAGGCGGGAGCGAGCAGCCCTTGAGCCGCAGCGCCACGGAAGGCTGCCACGGCGTCCACCGTGAAGGGCCCGTCCCCACTGCGACGGAATTGCACTGCACGGCGCGGATCGAGAATTTCGATCTCCCGCTCGCCATCCAGTGCAATGGTGAACGCCTCGTCGGCTCGCACGTTCACCACGTCGCCATCTCCGAGCGTGCGCGCCTCCGCGATCCCCGCCTCGACCACCACGCCGGGAGCCAGCGGCACCAGCACGCGGCGCCGCATTCGCATCCAACTCGACCGAAACGCCTTTGAGGTGAGCACGATCGTCAGGGAACAGCACGGACCCAAACGACGCCATCCCGATCGATCCCGGGACAACCCGCGACAGCACGATCGTGCCGATGTCTTGCGGCCGCCATACGGCGCGCGCTCCGATCCAACTGTTCTTCGTGGTCACGGCATCGATCAGTGCCATGTCGTCGTCAACCCCGTCAACGGTGACGACAATGCGCGGTTGACGGACCACGACATTCCCACCATCGGGAGCTTCGGTGACACCGCGGGCCACAGCGCCGACGGCTATGCCGGCAATCGTCCCTTCGACCTGCGTGGGAAAGACGTTGTTGGTCCCGGTGGAGATCGGCATGATCGGTACGGTGCCGCAGCCCTTGGCGACCATCCGGTTCGTTCCGTCGCCACCGAGCGTCACGATGGCGGAAACTCCCAACTCCGCGAGCCTCGCCGCTGCTTCCTGGGAATCGCTGGGGACGTTGAAGCAGTCCATCGGGAGCGGAGTGGCTTCCGGAAACTGAGAGAGCCCCGCGGCTCGCGATGCGATCCCGAAGCCGTCGGGCAGGTAGGCAATCCGGCCGATCCCCATCGCGGTGAGGCCCGCCAACACTCGCCGGACAATGTTCACCTTTTCGACGTTGTCGACCGAGGACCCAAGCGCGACAAGGCGTCTGATGTCCTTCCCCGAGGCGGGATTCGCAATGATGCCGATGATGGGTTCGGTCATTCCGCTGCCGGTAGCTGCGCCAGCCAGCGACGCATCAGCGCGTTGAACGCTGCGGCGTCTTCGACCTGCGGCACGTGTCCGATGCCGCGCATGACGTCGAGCCAGCAATTCGGGATCACCAGCGCCGCATCCTGCCCGTGCTTGGCCGGGATCACCCGATCGAGCTCGCCCCAGATGAGGTAGACCGGCACCGTGACCTCGGCAAGTTTGTCGACGAAGGACACCAGCTGCCCGTCCTCACGGCTGAACGATGATGCCGCGAGCGCCTTCATCGCCGGATCCGCACCCTCGGCGCTGCGATTCTTGTGCATATCCTCGACGCCGCGCGCGAGCACCATCCGCTTGTCCTCGAAGAAGAGTTCGAGCGTCTTGCGTGACTCCTCGAGGCTCGGCTCGCTCTCGACGCGATCCAGCAACTCGACGTTGATCTCTTTGCCGAGTCCGGCGCTGTTCACCAGCACGAGTGCGCGGACCGCTTTAGGTCGATCGATGGCAAGCTGCAGCGCGACCGCACCGCCCATTGAGTGCCCGACCACGATGGCCGGTGCAAGCCCCTGCGAGACGATGGCGTCTCCCACTGCCTGTGCAATCTTGGCGACGGTGTACTCAAACCCGTCCGGCGCCGGCTTGTCGCTGCCGCCATGGCCGGGCAGATCGAGTGCGAGCACCCGGTTGCTCATCGCGGCATCGCCCATCACCTGCGCCCAGGTGGAAAGCGATCCGCCGAGCCCGTGCAGGAAGACGATTTTGTTCGCGGCCGCCTCTGGGCCGGCAACCAGCCCTGCGAGGGTGATTCCCTGCTCGGTGGTGATCATCTCGTCACGCGGCGCTGCACGCTCCGCGGAGACCAGGTCGGCAGCGCGCTGCACGTCCTCGCTGGTCACACGGCCGCCGGGGCCGGAGGCCTCCACCGTGTCGATGTCAACGCCGAGTTCCGTTGCGAGTTTCCGGGCGGCGGGGGATGCCGTGACACGCCCTCCGTCGGTTCGCGTCGCTGCTCGTGCGGGGCGCGCGGCTGCAGCTGCTGCCCCAGCCCCTGCGGCAGCAGCGGGAGCACTCCCTCCCGCGCTGGCGATCAACGCGGCCAGTTCGTCGTCGGAGACGGTTTCCCCCGGCGCCGCGATGATCGCCACTGCGCCCATCACCGGAACCTCGTCGCCGGATGCGGCGACGATCTTCAGCAACACGCCGTCGGTCGGGGCTTCGATGTCATTGACCGCCTTCTCGGTTTCGACGGTCAGCAAGGGGGCACCCGCAGCGACGGTCTCGCCCTCATTCGCGATCCAGCCGGTGATCGTACCGGACTGCATCGTGAGACCCCATTTCGGCATGGTGACGAGTGTGGGCATCGGTGCTCCTTACATGGGTGCGCGTGATTCAGCGAGTTCCGCGACTAGAACAGCAGGCGAACCGTCTCCGCGATGCGATCCGGGCTCGGCACATAGACCTGCTCCAGCGTCGGGGAGAAGGGTACCGGGGAATGGGGGGCGGTGACCATCTTGATCGGTGCATCGAGCAGGTCGAAGCCCTTGTCGGCCACCATCGCCGCGATGTCTGTCGCCACGCTGCAGCGCGGGTTGTCCTCGTCGACGATCACCAACCGGTGCGTCTTCGCGACGGAGGACAGGATGGCGTCCTCGTCGAGCGGGGAGATCGTGCGCGGATCGAGCACCTCGACGTCGATCCCCTCCGCCTCGAGTTTCTTCGCCGCGGCCAGCGACTGCTGGACCATCCGCGAGATCGCAACCACCGTCACGTCATTGCCGGCGCGCTTGATGTCAGCCTTGCCGAGAGGGATACCTTCGTCGCCCTCAGGGACCTCACCCTTCACCGCGTACAGCAGCTTGTTTTCGAAGAAGACCACCAAGTCGTTGTCACGGATGGCGCTCAGCATCAACCCTTTGGCATCCGCCGGGGTGGACGGGGCGACACACTTCACGCCGGGCATGTGCGCGAAGACGGAGTAGTGGCATCCCGAGTGCTGGGCCGCCGCGGAAACACCCGCGCCCATCTGGGTGCGGATCACCAGCGGGCACGTGGCCTTGCCGCCGAACATGTAGCGGAACTTCGCGCCCTGGTTGTAGATCTGGTCCATGCACACGCCGAAGAAGTCGACGAACATCAACTCCGCCACCGGGCGCAACCCGGTCGCTGCCGCGCCGACCGCGGCGCCGATGTACCCTGACTCGGAGATGGGGGTGTCGAGCACGCGGTCGCGCCCGAACTCCTGCACGAGGCCGCGGGTCACCCCCATCGAACCACCCCAGGCTTCGTCGCCCTCGAGGTGGTCGACGGTCGCGCCGCCGGCGATGTCGATGCCCATCAGGACCACCGTCGGGTCCTCGCGCATGGCGAT
>JAPOLF010000105.1 GCA_029977305.1 bacterium
GACGTGCCGGTACACTCACGGCGCCTAAACCCTGGAGACCTCTTGAGACGCTTCGCCACCCTTGCAATGTTCTGCTTCGCGCTCGCGGTCGCGTCGTGCGCGGACGCGGAGGCCGTCTGCACCGCCTACACCTTCGGCTGGCCGGGCGAGTTCTGTCTCCTGCCGACGGGTGCCGCATGTCTCAACGATGGGGAGTGTGCCTCCGGCCTCTGCACCCTCGCCGGGTGTGCCGAGACCTGCACGGTGTGCGCGGACGGTTGCCCGCACACGACGATCGGTGCGGCGGTGGCGGCAGCACCCGAAGACGGGGTGATCGGCGTGGCTCCCGGCTCCTACGACGAGGCGGTGATCTTCGAAGAGCGAACCATCTTGCGCCGGTGCGGAAGTCGCGGCGAGGTGCTGTGGACCACCACCGACCCAGACGCGCCGATCATCACCGTGCGGCCAGACCAACTGGTGGGGATCAACGGCCTCACCCTCATCGGCGGGGTCGACTACTCCACGGCGTCCTTGGTGCTGGTGGAGGAGGCGGTCGCAGAGAGCTGGTCCTGGTCCAGCTTCTTTGCGGCGAACAGCACCTTTCGCGACTACCGCGGTGCCCACTCCGCCGTGCGCATGATCGGCAAGGTCTCCTACATCTTCGAGCAATGCACTTTTGAGAATCTCCAGGCGGAAGGGCCCGGCGGCGCCATCAGCTTCGAGACCCCGCTTGCCGATGGCTACGGCACGATTGCCCGGAGCACGTTCTCTGGCTGCCAAGCCGGGTGGGACAACCAAGGAGCGCCGACGCAATTCGGTGGGGCGATCGGGCTCGGCGGCGCGGATATGACCATCGAGGAATCGACGTTCGTGGGCAACCGAGCAATTGCAGGAGGGGCGATCGCCCTTCTTGCTGATGGTGATCTCACCATCCGGGACTCGCTGCTGCACAACAACGAGGCCACCGGCAGCAACGTGGCGGCGGCCGTCGGCGGGGCAATCCTGCTGGCGTCGTTCACCGCGCCGGAGGTGGTTTCGACGGTGAAGCTCTCGGGGAGCACCCGGGTGGTCGACAACATCGCGTCCGACGGTGGGGGCGGAATCGCCGTGCAGTATGGCTTCCTGGTGGGCTCGGATCTCGCGTCGTCCACCCGCGTGCCAGTTGCACCCGTCTACCACGTCACCGGGGCGAACAGTCGCGTCTACCGCAACGTCGCCGACCCGCAATGCGTGCGCTCCGTGGACGGCGTGACCTGGACCGAGGTGGTCAACTGCGCGCTGTGATCCGCTGAGCCACCAAGAACGAAGGCCCCGTCGAGCATCGACGGGGTCTTCTGCTGTCTGATGCGTGGTGAATCTCGTGTAGCAAGGATTTGGCAGAGCGGCCGATCGCACTCCTATGATGGCCTGATGTCACCGCACGCGCGGGATGACCATCATCACCAAAAGGAGCACGACCATGCGCACGAAGTCACTGTTGATCACCGCCGCTGCCGGGGCCATGTTGCTGACCGGCACGATCGCCGCGACGGGCATCGTCCGCGCTGACGACCACGTGATGGTCGTTCAGCAGGCCGCCCCGAATCTCGTCGATCTTGATCTTGGTCCGAAGCTGCACAGCCACGGTGATGCGCTCCTCTTCGGCGCCGAGGTGACCACAGACGAGGGCGACACCGGCAGGCTGCAAGGGATGCTCGTCACGCTGGAATTCACCAAAGATGGCTCGATGTCCGTCGAGAACCGCATTGGCCACCTGCAGTTCACCTTCGAAGACGGCACGATCCTCGTCGCCGGCCTGACCTCCTACCCGCAGGGGGAGCAGGAGATGGATGAAGGCGATCCGCAGCCGCGGGCGATCATCGGCGGCACCGGGGCGTTCATGGGGGTTGGTGGGCAGATGGTCACCGAGCGCAACGACGATGGCACCTACACCCACACCTTGACCTTCGCCGACTAAGCAGCCACTGATTTTTCCCGACGTGGCGCTGCCGGGGGCGCCCTTTGGCGAGCATTCGCTCGTCCTAGGGACGCTCGCCGGCAGCTTCGCGCGGAAGCACCGCAGGCGCAGCCGGCGCGAGCGCCACGGCCTCGGTGAGGGTCATCGTTCGGCCAGCCTCGATCCACTGCCCGGAGCGCGATCCATAGCGCTCCTCGAGGTCCGCGCACAGGTGGTCGATGATGCCGCGCCAGTAGCCGTCGATCTCCACCGACTGCGATTCCCCCAAGGCGAGGGCCAATCCGATCCAGCGGCCGGTGCGCTCGTCGACCGGAACGAGGAGCGCCGTGGCACGGGCGATGCCCAGCAGCGGCAGGATCGCCATGCCCTCGAGGCCGAGACGACCTGCCAAGACGAGGGACTTGGCGAGCATCGCCGTCCCCTGCTCCACCTCACCGAGATCGACCAACGCGGCACCCATGCGGGTGATCGGGAGAAACTGCTCGAGCACACAGCCGGTGGACTCCGCGATCGCCAGCGCCTCCCGCAGGAAAGGCAGCGCCTCGGCGTTGGCTCCGGTCTCCTGGTGGACCGCGCCGATCAGTTGCACCAGGCTCCATCGCATCTGCGGCGGCGCCGCATCGTCAAGTCGGGCGAGCGCGCGCACCAGCGGGGCATCGACGATCGGCTCGTCTGGCGCGGTGATCACCTTCAACAACCAGGTGAGGATGTCCGCACGCGCGGCGAGGACGGAATCGTCCTCTGCGTCAGCGACGATCCGCAGGCGGCGCGTGAGTTCCGCGCACTCCGCGACATCACCCTGCCGATAGGCGAAGTACCCGGCCCAGAACAGCGACTCACCGAGGAGGCGCTGCGGGAGATCGATCCCCTCGGCCGTGGTGCGCGCGAGGCGGAAGGAGGCGCGGGCGTCGGAGAGATGGCCGCGGCAGTCGTGGAAGTGGTGCAGGGCGCAAAGCGCGCGGAGCGCGTGGGCGGACTCACCCATCTCGCAGGCATCGGCGATGGCGCGATGGATGTTGACGTACTCCCGTTCGACGGCGTCCAGTGCCGGCAGGGGATCACGCCCCGCAATGGCCAGTGCCTGCTCCTCGGCGAAACGCAGCATCACCCGGGCGTGCGCACGCACCACCGCTTCACGATCCGGTGCGCGACGGAGCATCGCCAGCGCGGCGAACCGCACTGGCTCAAGCATGCGGAATCGCGGATCGCCGCCGGGGCCGGGCACCACCAAGTTGCTGTTGATCAGTGACGGCAGTGCCTTCACCAGATCGGGCTCGCCGAGATGCCGGGCGACGTTACCGAGCAGCTCGAGCGTGAATCCGCCGTGGAAGGCCCCGAGGAGGAGGAACAGGCGCTGCGCGTGCGCAGGGAGGAGATCGACGCTCCATGCGATGGCGCGGTCCACGGTCTCGAAGCGGGCAATGCCATCACGTCGGCCTTGAGCAAGCAGCGAGATGCCGACGCTGTCCATCATCGCCGCGATGGTCGCGACGGGCATGCTCGCCGTCTGGGCAGCGGCCAGTTCGATCGCCAAGGGCAGACCGTCCACCTGCCGCACGATCCGTGCTGCCTCCTGTGGGAGGAACGCCTCCGCTGGGACATGGACCTCGGCGGCACGGCGAAAGAGGGCGACCGCCGGGTTTGCCTCAAGGTCCTCCACCAGCGCATTCTCATCCGGGAGCGGCAACGGCTGCACCCAGACGACCCGCTCGCCGGACACCCGCAGCGTCTCCCGCGAGGTCACCAGCATCACCATCTGCGGCAGCGCACGCGCCAGTTCGGCAAGCTGCGGGGCGATCTCGATGACGTGCTCCACGTTGTCGAGCACGAGCAGCACCGAGCGGTCCTCGAGGACCGCAACGAGGCGATGCATCGGATCGGCGATGTCCTCGGTGGGCACCCCGGCGGCGCGCAGGATCGCGGGCAGGACACCGTCGGCGTGACCGACTTCGTCGAGCCGCACCCAGATGAGCTCCCGTTGCTGTCCGGGCCGTCGCGCGATCTCCCACGCAAGTCGCGTCTTCCCCACTCCTCCCGGCCCGACCAGCACCACCAATCGCTCACCTGCGGCGAGCGACGCGCGGATCTCCGCGACTTCCCGTTCGCGACCGAGGATCGGCAGGACCGGTTGATCCGGATGGCGAAGATGGCGCGGACGTCCGAACCGTTTCGCCCGGCTGACGCACGCGAAGAACGCGGCGCGTTCCTCGGGATCGTGCGTCAGGGCATCGGCCAGAAGGGTCGCCGATGTGGCCTGCGGGGCGGCGCGAAGTCCGCGCTCGAGATCGCTGACGGTGCGGGCGGAGACCCCTGACCTCGCGGCGAGATCCTCCTGCGTGAGGCCGGCCCGCAGCCGCAGGTCCCGCAGCAGCGCGGCGAACG
Source organism: bacterium (assembly GCA_029977305.1). GTDB lineage: Bacteria > Chloroflexota > Chloroflexia > Thermomicrobiales > UBA6265 > CADCWF01. The sequence goes on from JAPOLF010000105.1 coordinate 4,319, forward strand.
AGGCGTCCCATGGAAGGGTGTTGTCGGTGGGGTGGGCAGCTGATCGCATGCACCGGATTTTCGCACAGGCGGTGCGCCGTGTGACCCCGATCACCTTGGTGAATCCGTCGTTCCCGCGGGGAAAACTCCGGTGGAAATTCGGTGAGTGCGGTGAATGGATCGTCGAAGCGGGCACAAATGATGGTGGGTGATTCGCATGGTCTCGCCGTGCCCCACGCAGGAAGATCGTCTTCACGGGATGCCGTGCCCGATGAGTCCCCCCTCATTCACGGGCATGGCACTCCGTCACACCGTGGGAGGGGGCCGCCCCGCAACCGTCAGCCGGAGGGAGTCGTCATGGATCAATCACGATTCGATCGCCTCGCCCGCATCTTGGGCGCTGCCGCAACTCGTCGCGCCGCGGTGCGCGGGGTGCTCGCGGGGATGACCGGTATCGGCATGCTCGGAGTGGCCGAGGCGGGGCCGTCCCGGCGGCACGAAAAGCTCGCCTGCCGCAACGCCAACGCCGAATGCACCAGCGGCGAGCAGTGTTGCTCCGGCAGCTGCGTGCCGCGCTTCGGAGGCACTGGCTTCCGCTGCGCCCGCGCACACGGTGGCAAGAAGAAGAACAAGAAGAACAGCGGCGGCGGCGGGGGCGACACACCAGTGGTCGATTGCACCGCGGCGATGGTCTGCGCCAGCGGGTGCCCCTACACCTCGATCCAACAAGCGATCGACGTCGTCCTCGACGGCCCCGGGCCCTGGACCATCACCATCGGACCGGGCGAATACGTGGAGAACCTCACCTCGGTCTACAACGACTCCTTCGTGCTGTCGGGCCTCGATGGCTGCCCCAATCCCGTCGTGTACAACGCGTCCGATGGTCAACGCAACTACCTGAACAGCGGGTCGGACACGCAGACGCTGGAGATCCGCAATGTGACCATGGCGCGGAACCAGCAGTGGGCCATCGGAGGTGGCGTCGAAACCGTGGGCAACCTCACCCTCAGCGGCACTGCCATTTTGCGTGGTGGGACTATGCCCGCGTATGGTGTAGGCGGATGTGCCCGCGTCGGGAATTCCGAAACCGGCAACTTTGTCATGCAGGATGAGGCCCTGATCGAGGGCTGCTCTGCTCATGAGGGCGGCGGGGTCTTCACTGATTCCTACAGCACGGCCCGCCTGACGGACAACGCCGTCATTCGGGACTGTGTCGCTGTTTCGGCGGGTGGCGGCATCTACGTGTATTACGAGGCCTCGTTGATCATGGAAGGTAACGCGTCCGTCACGGGGAACAGCGCCGAGGACGATCAGGGCGGCGGAGTACACATCTACGGATTCCAGGACGGAACCTGTCTCACCATGCGCGGAAATGCGTCGGTCACCGACAACAATGCCAGAACCGAAGGCGGAGTTGGTGGGGGAATCTACGCTGGACCATGCATCGTCAACCTCGAAGGTACCGCGGAGATCAGTGGAAACACTTCGGATGACGAAGGCGGCGGGATCTACACCGAAGGGACGCTCAACCAGGGGCCTGGAGTGATCTTCTCCAACAACACCCCGGACGACTGCGCCGGCGCGGGCTGCCCGTAGGCGAACCCCTTTACGCCTCCAAAGGAATCCGACGCCCCCGCGGATCTCGCGGGGGCGTCGGTGTGTCTGGCCTGCATGCCAAAGGTGGCTGCCGCGGCAGCGAAATTGCCATTGCTATACTGCCGGTTCGCGTCACGGACACGCTGTCCGCCGATGATCGCCGCCGCGGATCGGGACGCCGGGAGCAGCCGATGGCACAGCACAACGGAACCCACGGGATGATCGATCCGGAGCACCATGGGGAACCCGGGTTCTGGGCGGTGATCCCGGCCGGAGGATCAGGGACGCGGCTCTGGCCGCTCTCGCGGGCCGCCCGACCGAAGTTCCTGCTGCCGCTGCTCGGCAACCGCTCGCTGGTGCAGGAAACGGTGCATCGCCTGCGGCCGCTCGCGCCGGTCGACAGGATCTTCGTGGTCTGCGGCCCCGCCCATGCAGCGCCGATCGCACGGCAACTGCCGATCCTGCCCGAGGCGAACGTGATCGTCGAGCCCTCCCCGAAGGGTTCCGGCCCGGCAATCGCGCTGGCCGCGGCGATCATCGAGCGGCTCGATCCGGATGCGGTGATGGGCTCCTTCGCCGCGGACCACGAGGTCGCCGACGAGGAGGCCTTCATGGCCGCGGTGCGCACCGCGATCGCCGCCGCCCGCGACGGCTGGTTGGTTGCGATAGGCCTCCCGCCCTCCCGTGCCGAGACCGGCTACGGCTACATCGAGCAGACACCGGAGCCGGTGGTCGCCACCTCGCACGGGGTTGCGTTCCGCGCGGCGGGCTTCACCGAGAAACCGGATCAGGCGACGGCCGAGGCGTATGTCGCCGGTGGTCGACACCTGTGGAACGCCTCCATGTTCGTCTGGCAGGTGAAGACGCTGCTCGCGGAGATCGAACGGCTCGATCCGTCGCTGTCGCGCGCGGTCCGGACGATCGCCGCCGCGTGGGGGACACCGCAACAGGATTCCATCGCGGCGGAGATCTGGGCGACCCTCGCCGATTCGACGATCGATCAGGGCGTGATGGAGCGCAGCGATCGGATCGCGGTGGTGCCGGCGACCCTCGGGTGGTC
>JAPOLF010000106.1 GCA_029977305.1 bacterium
CCCGGATCGCGCCACAACGCAGATCCGCGCGCCTTCGCCAACGCGGATGAGGCTATCGTCGCGGCGCAAGTGGCCATTGCCGTGCGGGACATCCAACCTGCGGTGGTGGTGACCTTCGGCGAAGACGGCATCTACGGCCACGCCGATCACCTCGTCAGCCATCGCACCACGATCGAGGCGGTGCGGCTGGCGGCGGACCCCGCATTCCTCGGTGAGGTCGCCCCGGCGTGGGCGATCGCCGCTCTCTACTTCGCCTCGGCGCCACGGGAAGAACTAATCGCCATGTTCGAGCGCCGCGGCAAGCCCGGGAACGGCATGCCCCCGGAGATGATCGCCCGCATGGGGACCCCTCGCGCCGAGATCACCCATTGGCTCGACGTCGCCCGGTGGAGTGATCAAAAGGAGGCTGCGGCGCGGGCACATCGCACCCAGACGGCACCCGGGGGGCCGCTCACCGGCATGGCCGAGGAGGATTTCAGGCGGCGCATGACCCGGGAGACCTTCGTTCGGGCGGCGCTGCCGTGGCAAGCCGAAGCTGGCGACGTCCTGACCGCAGCAGATGTGATCGCCGATCTCGCACGCACCAGTCCCCGCACCTGAACCACAAAGCCCTGTGCATTTCCGCTGGTGATCGCGTACCATCCGCGATGGCGTGATGGGCGACACACGAGTGTTGGTGCACGTCGCAGGAGGTGCCCCTCAGCGGTGCCAGGAAGAGTGGTGGAGTGAGCAAGTTCGGTGCGCAGTTCTCCTCGGTCGAGTCCGAGGCAACGTCTCCGCTGTTTCTCTGGAGCAACGACGACGTGGTCTTGCTAGGCGACTATCGTGACGGTCGCTGGACGATTTCCCGAGGCTGGCTCGGTGCAGGCACGATGAGCGATGTCCGACGCTGGACCTTCGCTGCACCAAGCGCATTCGCTGGTCAGGTGCGCCGCCTCGTTCTCGAGGCAACCGACAACTCGCAGCACGCGCGAGAAATCGGCACCGCCGCACTGGGGTGGGCACAACAGCACACGGAGCTCACCATCGCCTGACGCTCACTCAACGCAGAACGCAACGAGCCCCCGGCGAATTGCCGGGGGCTCGGTCGTTCATGCGGGTCGAGACTTCTTCAGGGGGTGTTTTCCGCGATGAAAGCACTGATCTCCGGATCCGAGATGCGCGTGTAGATCCCCGCGTACTCCGGATCAGCACAACCGGCGCCCGTGCTGACGATGCCCACCTGAATCCACGTGTCGCCCACCTTCGTGAACAACGGGCCACCACTGTCTCCCTGACAGGAATCCTTCCCGGGAGCTGCTGCGCAAATCTGACTGGCGTAGAGCACGCCGTACTCCGACTCGCATTGGCTGTCGCTTACGACATTCACCACGACATCCCGCATCACCCGGGGGTAGTTCGGTGGCACGATCTCCCCAGCATCGTACTGGACGGTGCTTCCCCATCCAGCGGTGGTGAGCGGGTACCCGGGCGTTTGGTAATCCGTGCTCCCCGATCCAACCACGGAGATCGTCTTTGCCTTCTTGATCCTCTTGCTGAGGAGAATGATCATCGCGTCGTTTTTTTGCGTGGATGGATTGTAGGTCGGGTTGACGATCAAATCCTTCGCGTTGACATAGAACCCGGATTTCTTGTCGGCCAGTTTCACCGACCCCACCCACACTCGGATGTTCGAGGCTTGGATCGGAACTCCACCGTTGTAGCCACAGTGGGCTGCGGTCAGGATGTGCTTCTTGTCGAGGATTGTGCCCCCGCACCAATGCATCCACTCAGACCCGCCAACCCGCAGTTGCACCGAGACGATGAACTTGTAGCTGCCTTTGGCAACTTGCTCGCCGCCGACGATCTGCGGCTCCGGCGCAGCCCAACTCGGGATCGCCATGGCAGCAATCATCACTGTCAGCACGAGCAACAGCGAGACACTGCGTCTCAGGTGTCTTGGGACCAGATTCACGCTTCCCCCCTCTCGGCACGGGCCGGGTCGACATTCGCCAAGGCAAAGTATCGTGCCTCAGGATGGGTCACGACCAGCGCCGCGGTGGATTGCTCCGGATCGAACTGGAATCCCTCGGTGAGCCGAACCCCAATCTCGCCAATGTCCAGCAACTGATCGACGATCACGTGCTGAGCGAGATCAGGGCAACTCGGATAGCCCCACGAGTAGCGCTTCCCCTGATCCTCCGCCATCCCGAGTTCGGCACGGATGCGCTGATGGGCCATCTCGGCCAATCCCTCCGCGCTCTGCACACTCAGGCCGTGACTGAAAAACGCCTCCGAGTACTCACCGTGCAGCTGCAGCTCCTCCGCATGGCGGGTTGCGCGCTCACCGACGGTCACGATCTGGAACACCGCGACGTCCTTCACCCCCTGCCCGACCGGAACGTAGTAATCGGCGAGACAGAGTCGCTCACGCGCAGGCTGCCGCGGGAAGGTGAAACGGGCGATCTCCCGATCAGGGTCCTCCGGGGCGTAGATCACCACCGCGTTGCCCTCGGCATTCGCCGGGAAGTAGCCATACCGGACACGTGGCTGCAACCACCCGTCACGCTCGGTCTCGCGCTCCATGCGGGCGAGTCGCGGTTCGAAATCACCCTCGCGGAGGTCGTCCCACGCTCCGTCGCGCACCCCCTTGCCTCCCCAATGGAGGCGGAACAGCGTCTTGGTGTCTAGATGGGGCCAGACGGCCCGCAAGGTCACGTCGCTCATCTCGCGGACGCCCCAGAACGGAGGCACCGGCGGCGACACCACCGGCGTGGCGCTTCGCTCCTCGGATGCGGCAGCGGCTGGGACAGAGAAGGCCTCCCGCCCGGGGCGCTGCACGGCCGACTCCGCGTCCCGGATCGTCTGCTCGACCAACGCCGAACGCCGCTGCGGATCGCTGAGCTGATCCATCAGCGCGAGTCCCTCGAAGGCGTCCTTGGCGTAGAAGACGCCGGGTGCGTAGGGTTCCCCCTCGCCCACGAACAAGGTGCGGTGGGCATAGGCACGATTGATCGCCGCACCGCCGATGATCACCGGGAATGCCAATCCGGCGTGGTGCAACTCTTTCACCGCCAATGGCATTTGCTTGCTGGTGCTCACCAACAGCGCGGACAACCCGATGGCCGTGGCGTTGGTCTCCACCGCCTTCTCGATGATCCGATTCACCGGCACCTGCTTGCCGAGGTCATGCACGGTGTAGCCGTTGTTCGTGAGGATGGTGTTGACCAGGTTCTTCCCGATGTCATGCACATCCCCGAACACCGTCGCGAGGACCACGGTCCCCTTCGAGACACCCTCCTCGCGCTCCAGATACTTCTCGAGTTGCGCCACCGCCCGCTTCATCGCCTCCGCTGACTGCAGCACGAACGGCAGGATCAACTCGCCGGACCCGAACTTGTCCCCCACTTCCTTCATCGCCGGGAGCAACACGTTGTTGAGCACATCAACCGGATCGCGCTCCGCGACGGCTTCGTCGATGTCTTGCTCGATCCCATCCTTCTTGCGATGGAGGATCCGGTAGTGGAGTCGTGTGGCGACATCCATCTCCGCGAGCACATCAGGGGTGGCGGCATCAGCGGTCTCGGCCCGGCCTTCGAAGTGCTCGACCAACCTGGGGAGCGCGTCGGGACGGCGTGCCAACACCAAGTCCTCGGCGAGTTCTCGCTCCAGCGGGTCGATTTCCGCCAAGGGCATCACGTGGGACGGATGGACGATTGCCAGATCCAACCCCGCCGCCACGGCGTGGTAGAGGAAGACCGCATTCACGACCTTGCGTGCCACCGGATTCAGGCCGAAGGAGACATTCGAGATGCCGAGGATGGTGAGCACCCCCGGCAGCGCATCTTCGATCAACCGGATCCCCTCGATGGTCTCCAACGCGGAGCGGGTGAATTCCTCCTCGCCGGTCGAGAGCGGGAACGTGAGGGTGTCGAAGATCAACGCCTCCGGATCCAACCCGTAGTCCCCGACGATGATCTGGTGGATCGCCTGCGCCACCTCGAGTTTCCGGGCGGCCGTCTTCGCCATCCCGACCTCGTCGATGGTCATCGCGACGACCGCCGCCCCGTTCGCCACCGCGTGCGGCAGGATGGCATCGATCCGCGCTCGACCGTTCTCCATGTTGACCGAATTCACCACGGCCCGTCCGGGGTACTGCTCGAGGGCGGCGCGCAGCACATCCGGCTCGGTGGAATCGAGCACCAGTGGGGCCTCGACGGTGAGCGCGAGTTTCTTCACCAGCTTGCGCAGCATGTCGCGCTCATCGGTGCGCTCGGTCATGGCGACGCAGACATCCAACGCGTGCGCGCCCTCGTCCACCTGCTCCCGGGCGATATCGAGCATGCCATCGTAGTCATCACCCAGCGCGAGCCGCTTCATCTTGCGGGATCCCAACGTGTTGACACGCTCACCGACGATCATCGGCCCGGGATCCTGGAAGAGACTGACCGCACGGGTCATGCTGGCGATGTTCGGCAGCTTCTTGGCGGGCCGAATCGGGGCGGGTCGGATCCCGATCTCCTCCACCACCCGCCGCAGGTGCTCCGGCGTCGTGCCGCAGCAGCCCCCCACGATGCCGATGCCGAACTCCTCGACCATCTGCCGCAGCTGCACGGCCAGTTCGTCCGGTTGCAGCGGGAAGACCGCGCGACCATTCACGTTCTGCGGGATCCCGGCGTTCGGGATCACCGAGACCGGCCGCGTCGAGTACTCACCGAGGTAGCGCGCCGGCTCGCGCATCAGGTCAGGACCGGTCGAGCAGTTCAGGCCGATGATGTCCACCGGCTGCGCCTCGAGGATGGCCAGCACCGCGGCGATGTCCGTCCCGAGCAACATGCGTCCCGACGTATCCAGCGTGACCTGCGCCTGGATCGGGATGCGACGGCCGACGCGTTCCCGGTCCTCGATCACCGCCCGGATCGCTGCCCGCAATTCGAGGATGTCCTGCGTCGTCTCGATGATGAAGACGTCGACGCCGCCATCGGCGAGGCCGCGCACCTGCTCCCGGAAGAGATCGACCACCTCCTCGAATCGGGCGTTGCCGAGGAGCGGATCCTCAGAAGCCGGCAGCAATCCGGTGGGGCCGATTGATCCGGCGACGAAGCGGGTTCTGCCCGGCGTGCTGAACTCGGCCGCCACCCGCCGCGCCAACTCCGCAGCGGCCCGGTTCTGTTCATAGGTGCGGTCGCCGAGGCCGTACTCCTCGAGTTTGATGCGGCTGCCGCCGAAGGTGTCGGTCTCCAAGACGTCGACCCCTGCCTCGAGGAAGGCAGCGTGGATGTTCTCGATGATCGAGGGATTGTGGAAGACGAGGTATTCGTTGCACCCCTCGATGCCGCCATACCCGGCCGCGTCGAGGTTGAGGTCGAGGATCGACGCCCCCATCGCGCCGTCATAGATGACGACCCGCTCGCGGACCAGATCCAGGAACTCCCCACCTCGTGATTCCATGTGAAACCGGCCCCGCGTGTCTATCGTAGGAAAGGTGACGGCACGTGTCTCTGGCAGGATACGATGCCCGCGACCGGGCTGGTCCCGCCGTCAGTCCCGATTCGGCTGGCAACTCAGCCGAATTTCAGGGAGCATTGGTAGAGTAAATGGCAAATCCGGGAGTGTCGGCTGCCGCAGCGGCAGTGCGTCAGGCACGCCTCGGAACACGACGAGAGGCCACGCGCATGCGAAAGCTCCTGATCATGACCGCTTTGCTCTTCGGGTTCAGCCTCGCCCCCATGATGGGGAGCCCGGTGGGCGCCCAAGAAACCGCATCAAGCGTCGCGGCGGATCTCGACGGGTGGTGGGCGGGACAGCTCTCCGCCTCCGGGTATGGCTACTGGTCTCCGGGCATCGTTGAAGTCTGGGGCTACCAGGAGACCGCCTGCGGCCCGATCGACACAGGAATCGGACCGGCGGCGTACTGCCCGGTTGATGGGACGATCTACGTGGTCCCCGGCTACGGGTACGGGACCGCGGAGTGGACCACCATCCTCGCCCATGAGTGGGGCCATCACATCCAGCGCCTGCTTGGTCAGGGCGGCTACCCGACGGAAGCGGGCGAACTCCAGGCGGATTGTTTCGGCGGTGCGTATGTCCGCAGCGCGGAACTTCGCGGGATCATCCCGCAGGGCACGGGGACACGAGGAATGAGTCTGTCGATCCGGGCAGGTGAACTGACCTTCCTCCCCGACGACATGGACATCCACGGAACCGGGTCTGAACGCGGCGGCTCGTTCATGACTGGGTACATGAACGGCTTTGGGGCCTGCCTCTGATACATCGCTCCTGCGTGGTAATTCATCGCTGACATCGTTGAATATGACCCTGTCCACCCGTGGGCGGGGTCATTTCCTTTGCAGGGCGGATGAGATCCGGGCGAGACGCCGCGGGGCACACCAGTCGTCATCCGCACATTCCATCGCTGCACATGACGCTCAGGTGGATGCTCTGGGCCGCACGGAGGTGTGCCAATCGACGTCTGGCCTTGCCTATCTCAACAGTATTGTGTACTCTTGCGATTATCCGCCGAGTTCACCGAAAGGGAGATAGCATGCGTCGGTTGTTAGTTGCTCTGATGGTTGCTTTCGCACTCGGAAACACTGGAAGTGCATCCGCGCTGAGCGTCGATCCGGGTATCTTGGCCGCCCAAGTGGACGCCTATTGGGCGGGACAGTTCGCAGCGCACGGACTCAACTACTCCTCACCCTCCGTGTACGTCGTTGAAGGCTATGTTGATACCCCTTGTGGGCCCACAATTGGGGGTCCGTTCTACTGCCCGGCCGATGGCAAGATCTATCTTGTTATGGAAGGCAACCTCAGCGACGGCGGGTGGTTCGTGATCATGGCGCATGAGTGGTCTCACTATGTCCAAGATCAACTTGGCATGC
>JAPOLF010000107.1 GCA_029977305.1 bacterium
CACAATCACCGCGTGGTCACTCACCGAGTCCCTGGGGTGGTCACTCAACGTGGTCTTCGCCCGCCTCGGATTGCTCGTCGGTGCATCCGGTCTCCGCCAAGCCGCCAAGGCATGGGGCTTCGATGAGGAAATTCCCTTCGACCTCCCCATCGCCCCCAGCAGCCTCGAAGCCACCCCCGGGTATCTCGACACCGACGTCGCCCTCGCCGAGACCGCGTTCGGTCAAGGACAACTCCTTGTCACTCCGATGCAGATGGCCCTCGTCGCCGCCGGCATCGCCAATGGCGGCACGATCATGCGCCCCTACCTCGTGGCGGCAGTCACCGGTCCCGACGGTGTCGTCCGCTGGCAGGCCACCCCGCGCCCGTGGCGCACCCCTGTCCGCCCGGAGACCGCCGATGCCGTCGCCGCCATGATGGTCTGGGCGGCGGAGGAGGGCGGCATCCTCGCGGCCGGGATCCCCGGCGTCCGTGTCGGCGGAAAGACGGGCACCGCCGAGACCAGCGTCGTCGATGCCAACAACGCGTGGTACATCGGCTTCGCCGACGATGGCGTGCAACGCCTCGCCATCTGCGTCGTCGTGGAAGGCGAGGGGACCGGCGGCACTGTCGCCCTCCCCATCGCGCACGATGTGATGGTCGCCGCCTTGGCTGCTGACCTCGCTACTCCGTAGAGGTGAAGGCGAACGAACGCATTCGCACCGTGATCGGTCGTTCTGGTTTCGGTGTGCGATGGTGCTGCAGCCACAGGTTGATCCGCGGCTGCTCAAGCCCCGGTGTTGGTACCCCGCTCGACGTGGTCCACGATGCAATCACGTCATCAAGGTCGGTGGGCGTCAACTGCGGACCCATGGCAGCCTTGAACTCGACACGTCCGGCACTCCAGGTGAAGCCAATCGAAACCGGACCCGTTCCACTCGGGATCGGATAGCCGAGCGACGCCCCCGGGAGCGTGTAGGGCTGCACCGTGAACAATCCGTTGTGCCCACCGGCATCACCTCGCCACCGTCCGATCTCCACGTCGATCTCTCGGTTGGCCTGCTCCGCTGATTGCGCATCCCAGGTGAACAACCCCAGGATCGCCCATCGCCGCACCGCATCCGCAGGCGTCTCCATCACCCAGTGATAGGTGCCGTAACCGAAATCCCCGGGCTCCCCGGCCACCACCTCCGCACATGCCCACTGCCCGCCCGCCGGGGTGATCCGCAGCTGCAATGCCCCATCCTCGGTGACGCGCACGTGGTCTGTGGACGAGGAGAACCGATTGCCGCCCGGGCCTGTGACACGGGTCCCAGAATCCTTCACCGCCCATATCTGGCCTGACCAATCAATGGTTCGCGGATAGGTTTCCGCCCCCACGCGACGCGGCAGGACCATGAGCGGCGCGAGGGCCGACGACCTGAGGAGAGTTCTCCGTTGCATCGATGATTGCCTGACCGGTTTCGCCCGAGCTGCGCGCAATGCCTCTCTCGCTAGAGCCCAGGATCGATCATCCCGATACGTGGTCAGAGAAGCGTTCGCACGGCTACCACGTCAGGATCGTGGGGCGAGCACTTGCTCGCCGGCGCCAACGCAATGACTGCGGCTGGATCGAGCAGGACCCACACGCGCTGCGTCGGTGCGATATCCATCGGCGCGACCACCCCGGCCAGCCCCGCCTCGTCTGCCGTTGCCAGCATGAGCTGTCGCTCCGACGCATCCTCCATCCCTTCGGCAATGAGAAACGGTCGCGGATCGGTCACCCGGAGTGGCTGCACCCAAAGATCATCCGACGGGACACCAGCCGCCATCGCCCGCAGCACCGCGGCCCGTCGCGTCCCACAACAATGCAGCCCGCGGATTCCCACCGGCACATCCCACGGTCCGTCCGGATCGCCGATGATGCCCAAGAGGTCGCCAGCACGCCCGGCGCGAAACACTCGTTTCGGAACACGTGCCACCGGAGCGTCGGCCACGCCTAAACCCCCGGATGCCCGACCATCACCACCAACGCCATCGCCCGGTCGCTCGTCGCCGTCAGCGTGTGCGCTCCCTCCGACGACGTGATCCCGTACTGCGTCCCGTTGCTGACGGTGGTCGCCACATCGACCCGCCCCTTCTTCCCGGTCACCGAAACGCTCCCCTGCTCGACGATCACCAGCTTCGGCAGATCGCTGTGCGGCAAGGTCACCGACGTCCCCCGCTGCGGCTGCACCCGGTAGATCCCAATCCGATGCTCCCCTGTTGGCACCGTGAAGGCTGGACTGGTGTGCTTCAACACATCTCCCCCGGCGTTCTTCCCCTCCGCCACCGAGACCAACCCGATCCTCAGATACTCGCCCGGCGATTTCGAGATCGTCTCCCGCTGCTGCACCGTGCCCTGTCGCGTGAAGATCGCCCCCCACGGCTCGATCCGCGCCGACGTCCCCGTCACTTGGTCCGTGAACCGCATCGGGATCGTCTTGTTCACCGCGAACCCGAGTTCCCGCGCCTCGTACTGCGCGGTCCACGGCGTGTCGAGGATGTCCAGCACCACCCGCCACACCGCCTGTCCCTTCGGCAGCACGCTCTGGCCCCATACCAGCGGTTGCGGCAGCGTCATGTTGGCCAAAGCAGGGGATGCCACGCTCGCAGCGGCGGTCGCCAACGTCCCCACCATCAACACCCGGCGATTCACCCGGGTCACCTCACTGCCGCCCATGTCCGACCTCCGTCTGCGCATCCATTGATCACCCCCATTGTGCCCCATGCCCCCCGTCCCACGGTCGACCTCCTGCGGGTATCCTGCGTGCCACGCCCCCGACGTCGGGGGATTCGCCCACCGAGGAGCGCACCGATGCAACCGGACCTGCCGGAGTCCTCGCTCCGCTTCGCCTACAGCACCATCAACTGGGGCACCACCCCCGACCTCGACGAGACCTTCGCCGAGATCCGCGAGGCCGGTTGGCGCGCCGTCGAACTCTTCTGGCACGACCTCGGCTGGCTCGGCACCCCGGCCGATCTCCGCCGCCGCCTCGCCGCCCACGACCTCATCCCCGCCACCTTCTTTGGCGCCGTCAAGATGCCGCCCGATCCGGCGCAGCTCGTCCGCATGAAGAACGAGATCACCTTCGCCGCCGAACTCGGTGCCTCCCATTACGGCCTCGTCGGCGGCGACCGTCTCCGCTGGCGCCCCCCGACCGTCCGCGAGATCGCCGATCTCGGCGGCTTCTGCGAGGACCTCGCCGAGTACGGCGAGACCCTCGGTGTCACCGTCGCCTATCACCCGCACGTCCTCTGCACCGTCGAGACCGAGGCGGAGATCAACCAACTCCTCGCCGCCACCACCACCCTCACCCTCTGCCTCGACGCCTCCCATATTGCCCTCGTCGACGAAGACCCGATCAGCCACCTCCGCACCTACCGCGATCGCACCGGTTACGTCCACCTCAAGGACTGGGGCCGAGGCACATTCGCCGAGATGGGGGAGGGGACCATCGGCATCGACTTCGTCTCCATCCTCGAGGAACTGGAAGCCATCCGCTTCCCCGAATGGGTCGTCATCGAGCAATCCCGCAGCAACGTCTCCCCCCTCCGCAGCGCGCAGATCAATGCCGCCGCGCTCACGCGATTCGGTTGGGATCCGGGGGCGATCGGCTGATGCTCACCCTCGCCATCGCCGGCTGCGGCGTCATGGGGAAGCGCCACGTGCGCGGCCTCGCCCGACTCCGCGATGTCAACGCGTTGCCATTCCGGCTGGTCGCCGCCTGCGATCCCATCGAGTCAAGCGCAACCGCCCTCGCCGATCTCGCGGAGGATCTCCTCGGCGAGCGCCCCGCCACCTTCCCCGATCTCACCACTGCCCGCGCCGCCCTCACCCTCGACGCCCTCGACATCACCACCGCGCCGGCCCTGCATCCCGCCGTCGCCATCGAGGCACTCGCCCACGGCATCGACATCATGGTCGAGAAGCCGATCGCCCTCACCGTCCGCAGCGGCCGCAAAATTCTCGACGCCGCCACCGCCCATCGCCGCGTCCTCTCCGTCGCCGAGAACTACCGCCGCGATCCCATCAACCGCCTCGCCAAGGCCCTGCTTGATGCCGGCGCCATCGGCCGTCCCTACCTCGCCGCGCAGCACTTCTCCGGTTGGGGCGAGAAGGTCATCATCACCCCGTGGCGACACCGCGCCCAGAGCGGAGGCATCGCCATCGACATGGGCGTCCACTACGCCGACATCCTCGAGTACTTTCTCGGCGAGATCACCCACGTCGTCGGCATGGGCGCCATCGTCGATGCCACTCGCCTCGCCTCCGACGGCACCGCCCACCCTGCCGACGCCGAAGACCTCACCGTCGGCTCGACCCGCTTCGCCAGCGGCGCCGTTGCCAGTTGGATGCTCGACTTGGCGGGGAGGGGAGAGTTCGCCTTCGCCCGCACCCTCTACGGCACCGGTGGCACCATCGCCATCCCCAACGACCGCACCGGCAAACCGCTCGCCGTCACCCGTTGGATCGATGGCGCCCCCGTCTCACTCACTCCCGAGGAGCAACTCGCCCTCGTTCCCGCGTTCCGCCTCGATCCCGTGACCTCCGCCCTCTTCGGCGCAGAACGCCTCGCCTCCTACGACCTCGACTGGGCCGACATCGACGCCAACCTTCTCGCCATCGAGTTCGACGACTTCGCCCGCGCCATCTCCACCAGCACCCCGCCCGAGGTCGACGGCATGCAGGGCCTCCGCTCGCTCGCCATCAGCTACGGCTTCCTCGAGAGTGAACGCACCGGTCGCATCCTCCCCGTCACCGAACTCCTCGATGGCCGCAGCACCCCGTACCAAGACGCCCTCGACGCCTCGACCTGACATCCGCCGCACGGAACCACGGAGCCGACCATGGGAACACGCATGAAGGTCGTCGTTTGGGACAGCATCGGCAACACCCTGCTCGGGGTGCGCCCGTGGTCGAGTTGGGAAGCCCCTATCCAAAGCTGTTTCCTCGAGACCGATCCCGACGCGATCGCCCATGCCCCGGCGCTCGCCGACTTCCTCCCTGACGTCGACCTCGACCTCGTCTGGTGCAACAGCGCCGACGCCCCCTACGAGTACTTCGGGCAACTCTATGCCGATTTCGCCGGCGCCCTCCGCTTCACCCGTGATCGCGACGAGATCATCCGCGAGGTCGAGGATGCCGACGTCCTCATCCTCCACAAGGAGCGCTTTCCCGCCGAGGGCATCGCTTCCGCCCGCAACCTGAAACTCATCCAACACCTCGGGCAGGAGTGCCGCGGTGTCCCGATCGCTGCCGCCCGCGCCCGCGGCATCCCCGTCGCCGCCGTCCCCTTGGTGAACTACACCGTCGTTGCCGAACAGGTTTGGGCCTATATCCTCAACTGGGCGAAGCGCCTCCCCGCCCTCCGGCAGCACATGAAGGACCGTGACTACGCCGACACGTGGACCCGTTTCCCCGGTACCCAGATCGTCGGTGACATGACCCTCGGCCTGCTCGGACTCGGCGAGATCGCCCGTCCCATCGCCCGCGTCGCCCGTGCCTTCGGCATGGATGTCCAGTACTGGGACATCGAGCGCTTCCCTGACATCGAAAAATCCCTTGGCGTCCGCTACGCCGACTGGGATGACGTCCTCGCCACCAGCGACATCGTCTCCCTCCATCTCGCCCTGAACGACAAGACCACCGGCATCATCGGCGCGCGGGAGATCGGGCTCCTCAAACCCACCGCCCTCTTCATCAACACCGCCCGCGGCCTGCTCGTCGACCAGACCGCACTCACCGACGCCGTGGCCAACCGCCGCCTCGGCGGCATCGCCCTCGACGTCTATGCCAACGAACCACTCCCGTACGACGATCCCTTGCTCGTGATGCACGACACCGCCGACGAGCGCATCACCCTCACCAAGCACAACGGGTGGCAGCACCCGTGGACCTGGGTACGCGATTCACAGGAACTCTGGGCCAACGTCGGCCGACTCGCCCACGGCGAGCCGCTCCTCCACCTGATCTGATCCACGCAAAGGAGTTGCCATGACCACTAAGTTCGGCGTCTGCCTCCCGATCTTCGCCTGCCCCGGCATCCAACTCTTCCGCGTCCCCGCCCGCGCGTCGTTGGACCCGGCTGCGGTGCTCCCCTTCGGCAAGCGCGCCGAGGAACTCGGATACGACTCCCTCTGGGTCGCCGACCACCTGATGCTCGGCAAGGACGAGGCAATCCTCGAGGGCTGGACCGTCATCTCCGCCCTCGCCGGCGCCACCACCCGCGCCCAGCTCGGCATGATCCACATGGCCCACTATTTCCGTCACCCGTCCATCACCGCCAAGATGGTCGCCACCCTCGACCAACTCTCCGGTGGTCGCGTCATCCATTTCCTCGATGGCGGCTACCAGAAACGCGAGTACGTCAACTACGGCCTCCCCTGGAAAGACGACATGGCCGACCGCCTCACCGACCTCCACGAGGCCACCGAACTCATCCTGAAACTCTGGTCCAGCGACGGCCCACTCACCTTCCATGGCAACACCTGGCATGTCGACAACGCCGTCTGCGAACTCGTCCTCCGCCCCCGCGTCGCGCCCGCGAGCGCTGACCCGTACGCGATAGGAGCCCGGAGGGAGGTCGAGCGTGCCGCAGTGCCTCCGCCTTGAGGTCTGCTGCAGCCCTCTTGCGGCTCTGATTTTGCACCGCCAAGCCAGATCGACAGCCTGCGTATTGTGTCCGTTACGTCCGACAAGCCCTATCCCCAGCCAGGCGATACCGTCACCCTCGACCTGACGTGGCATGACGGCAGCGAGGGCGGACCACGCGATGTACAAGTCACCTGGATCGCTGCCTGCATCAATCCCCCTGGGGGCAGCTACATTGGTTGCTACC
>JAPOLF010000108.1 GCA_029977305.1 bacterium
CTTTGAGTTCGCGGGCGCGGCGTCGCCAGGAGGCGCGCAAGCCGGTCGAGGATGGGGGGACGGTCGGTGATGGGCCGGGCGTCTGATCGGTCATGGGCGGCGACACGGCAGGGTGGCGATCATCTGGCGACGCAATCAGCCATCAACGGGCGAGCACAAAAAGGTCGGTGTCGTCAGGACGACGCGTGCCTCGTTCGATTTCGGGGAGGTCTTACTTCTCTTCTTCGAGTCCACGGACCAATTGGAGGCCCGCGATGAAGACGATGGCGAAGACCACGATCCCGACAACCCCGATCACTGCCTGCAGAGTCATTAGCGCCGCCTCAAGATCGCCCCGAGGGCCAAAATCGACGGAACCCAGACACCGACGAAGATCCCGGATTGCGGATCCTGGAAGAACCAGAGGTAAATCGAGAAGACCATGGAAATAAAGGCCGCGAGCAAGATCAGCATGGTTGCTGAATCGAGTCCGGATTTCTTCACGTTCGGTCTCTCCTCTCTCGCGGTGACCGCGACGTAGGGGGATTGTCAGGCTTGGTCCACCTGCGTGCAAGTGGGACCCCCTGCATGTGGGGCAGGAAGTATGCTCGCATCAGCGGTCAACCGACCCATCGGTCACCTGCCGAACGCCCGCCCGGACCGGTGGCTGGCGGTCCGATTCCGCAGCGGGCGCCGATGAGCAGAACGGGGCGACTATCCCCTGCTCTTGGCAGCCTTGGCGGCCTTGCCGCGGTCGTCCATGGAGAGGAGGCGCTTGCGCAGGCGCCAACCAGCGGGGGTGACCTCCAGGAGTTCGTCCTCGGCGAGGAAGTCGAGCGATTGCTCCAGGGAGAGGATGACCGGCGGGGTGAGCTGGACGCCGATGTCCTTGGTGCTGGCGCGCATGTTTGTCAACTTCTTGGCACGGCAGACGTTGACGACGAGATCACCGACGCGCGGCTGCTGGCCGACGATCATGCCTTCGTAGACCGGGGTCTGCGGTTCGACGAAGGTGACGCCGCGCTCCTGAGCGTTTTCGAGACCGTGGGAGAGGGCGACGCCGGTCTCGCTGGCGACGAGGGCGCCGGAGCGGGTGGACTGGATCGCGCCCATCCACGGCTCGTAGCCGACCAGGCGGGAGGCCATCACGCCGTTGCCCTTGGTGGCGGTGAGGAAGGCGTTGCGCAGGCCGATGAGGCCGCGGGTGGGGATGGTGTACTCGAGGCGGACGTTGCCGCTGCCGTCGTTGACCATGTCGGTCATGCGGGCGCGGCGATTGCCGAGGAGTTCGCTGACGGTGCCGACGAATTCCTCGGTGGTGTCGATGACGAGGTGCTCGACCGGCTCCTGGAGCTCGCCATCGATCTCGCGGGTGACGACCTCGGGGCGGCTGACCTGGAACTCGTAGCCCTCGCGGCGCATGGTCTCGATGAGGATGCTGAGGTGGAGCTCGCCGCGGCCGGCGACGGAGAAGACCTCGGCCTGTTCGGTGGCCTCGACGCGGAGGGAGAGATTGGTCTCGAGTTCGCGATCGAGACGCTCCTTGAGCTGGCGGCTGGTGTGGAACTGGCCCTCGCGGCCGGCGAAGGGCGAGGTGTTGACGCCGAAGGTGAGCTTGAGGGTCGGCGGCTCGATGGCGATCGCCGGGAGCGGCTCGATGGCGTTGGGGTCGCAGAGGGTGGCGCCGATCTCGGCATCGGGGAATCCGGTGATGGCGACGATCTCGCCGGCGCCGGCCTGCTCCACCTCTTGGCGACGAAGCCCTTCGAAGACGGAGAGGGTGGTGACGCGCTGGCGGACGGGCTCGCCGTCCTCGGTGGCGTGAACGAGGGTGTCACCGACGGCAATGATGCCGCGGTTGATGCGACCGATGGCGATGCGGCCGCGGTGGGTGTCGTAATCGAGGGAGGCGATGAGCATCTGGGCGGGGCCGTCGACGTTGACGGTGGGCGGCGGGACCTCGCGGACGATGGTCTCGAGGAGGGGGCGGAGGTCGGGGGCGAGAGCATCGACAGTGGGCTCGGTGCCGGCGCGGCCTTCGCGGGCGATGGCGTAGAGGACCGGGAAGTCGAGTTGGTCGGAATCGGTGGCGAGCTCGAGGAAGAGATCGTGGACGCGCTCGATGACCTCCTCGGTGCGGGAGGCGGGGCGGTCGATCTTGTTGACGACGACGATGGGGCGGAGGCCGCGCTCGAGGGCGCGGGCGAGGACGGTGCGGGTTTGGGGCATCGGGCCTTCGACGGCGTCGACGAGGAGGAGGCAGCCATCGGCCATGTTGAGGACGCGCTCGACCTCGCCGCCGAAATCGGCGTGGCCGGGGGTGTCGATGATGTTGATCTTGATGCCGTCGTAGGCGATGGCGGTGTTCTTGGCGAGGATGGTGATGCCGCGCTCGCGCTCGAGGTCGTTGCTGTCCATGATCAGGTTTCCGGCGGCAGTGGGGTCACGGAAGATGTTGGACTGCTTGAGCATGCCGTCGACGAGGGTGGTTTTGCCATGATCGACGTGGGCGATGATGGCGACGTTGCGCAGACGGCTGGCGTCGTTGGCGGTGAAGGTGGCGTCGAGGCTGTCGATGACCATGGGGGCTCCGGGGTGAACGCGGTGCAAGGCGCACGATGCGGCCCGTGTTCATCGCACGGGCCGCTGCGGCAAGTGTACCAGAGGTCGACAGATGGACACGCGACGGCGCCTCCCGGGGGTTCCCGGGAGGCGCCGTGGGTCGCCGCAACGTCGACCGAGGGGGAGCGATCGACGTCACTCACTCCTGAAGCATGGTCCGTGCCACGGATGTCGGGACGAGGCGAGTACGGAAAAAGCGACAGCCCCCCGGGTCACTCCGGGGGGCTGTCACCGTGGGTCGCCGCGACGATCGCCGAGGGGGAGCGACGATCGCCACTGTCCTTTACGCAGGGTGCGTGCCACCGCTTCGCTCCGTGGCGATGACGTCGTCTCGGGTGAAGAAGAGGAGGTGTGGGCGTCCCCAGAGGCTGGGGCGCCAGTGGTCGGTGGCACGGAGGTACGCGGTGATCGCGGGTTGGTAGGTGAAGCCGTTTTCCGCGAGGCGGGTGATCCAGTAATCACTGGGTTGCTCGTTGACGTGGAAGTAGCCGCCTTGGCCGGGGATGGCGTGGGAGATGAGCAGGTGGCGGCAGGCGCGGGCGGCGGTGATCCAGTTCTGCTCGAACCGCTGCTCCACGTGTTCGACGAATTCGGTGCTGAGGCCGAGGTCGAATTCCTGGGGGAGGTGGAGGGGGCCGTGGGTGAAGTCCCAGCGCATGAGGTCGTCGGGGATGCGGCTGGCGGCGAGGGCTTCGGGGTCACCATCGACGCCGAGAACGCGGAGGCCGTTCTGGGCGAACCACTCGAGGTTGACGCCGGCGCCGCAGCCGATGTCGAGGACCGAGGTGATGCCGAATCGCCAACAGAGCCACGCGTAGATATCGGGGAGATAGGTTTCGGGGTCGCCGCCGGGGCGGAATTGGCGATCCGCTGATTCGGGCGCGTCGATTGGTTGTGGGCCGAGCGGGAGGGCGGGATCCCACCGGAACCATGGCTTGGGTGCCGCTTCGGTAGGCGCTGCCGCCCGGGGTCGGAGGATGATCTCGGCGAGTGCGGGGACAAGCGCCTCGGGGAGGGTGCGACTGGGACTGATGCCGAGGGAGACGGCGACATGGCGGGCGTGGTTCGCGGCGAGGTCAGTCTCGATGACATCGATGGTCGGTGCGGCCACAGCGGCGAACGCGGGGAAGGCGATGCTCTCGGATGTCATAGCGGCGAGCAGCGACGCGGGTCGGCGGCGAAACGAGAGTCCGGCGTCGAGCTGACTCGAGGGGATAGTGACGGTGCTGCTGCCATCGAATGCGGCGATGGCATCTCGCAGCGAGCTGAGGGTGACGACGCGATCGTTGGTGAAGCAGGCAACTTCGGGCCCGAGCAGTGCGCTGGCGCGGCGGAGGATCGCGGGGTCGGCATCGGCGGCAGCGTCGAGGGCGTAGCCCCCGATGTCACGAAGCCGCTGACGGAGGATCGCGGTGGGCACGAAGCGAGCGAACGGGAGGAGATCGGCGAGGCGTTGGCGGCGCTGATCGGTGCCGGGGATGTCACCGTGGATCTCCACGGAGGAGGGAGCGTAGCCGTTGAGGATGGTGCTGTAGACGGTGAGGGCGAGTCCGTTGAGACGGGTGCCGTCGGTCCAGACGACAAGCGGTGGGCCATCGGGATTGGCGAGGCGATCGAGGACCTTTGGGAGGTGTGTGGCCAAGGGCGCTGGGGCGGGTTCGGGGAGCATGACGTCGATCGCGAATTGCCACGGGCCTTGGGCGTTGGCCGTGGCTATCTCGATGACGTCACCGTGCTCAGCGCGGAAGACCTGCGGGTGAGCGCCGAGATCGTGGGTGGTGGTGTCGTGGATCAATGCGTGGCCATTCCCTCGGACGAGGAGCGGGCTGGTGCTGCGGAGGACGAAGTCCCCGCTGGAGCGCATGCGGATGCGCACGATCGCCTGCGCCGCTGCACCTGTGGTTTCTGGAAAGCGGTCCGCGAAGAACGCAGAGAGGTCAACGACCGAGGTGGGCCATGCCCTTCCGGTGTTCCAACGCTGATGGGGCGTGGCGGGGAGGGTCGGGGCATCCCATGCGGCGGATATCTGCTGGAAATCGACACTGCTGACCGGGATGGGAGCGGTGCAGGAGAGGATGTCGAAGGGCGACGATGGCACGCGCGGGGAGGCGTCGCGGCGCGGGGTGTCACGGTGCAGCGCGGCGGGCTCGGCGCGGTAGGAAGCGACGGTGGTGGTCCGGGTGACGGAACTGCCGAGGGTGTGGTCTTGCCCGACGAGGCCGACATTTCGCAACCACTTTGCATCTGAGACGGGGAAGAGCGGCGGGACGGCATCCTCGATGGTGTTCCAGGTGTACCAGCGGAGTCGCGAGTCCTCTGATCCGTTGCTTTCCTGACGCTGTACCGCCTCGAGCATGATGTCGATGGTGCGAACCCCATCGGGGGCGCTGAGGGCGATGTCACGGGCCACGTTGGCCCCTCGTGCGGTGACGAGGTAGGCAGCGGTGCAGAGCGTGGCGCGACGGATCACACGGTCCTGCGGGGGTGGGGCAACTTGGCCGTGCAGGTAGATGAGATCGGCATCGCGGGGGGTCTCGGCGAGGTAGGCGGGGCCGAGGGTGTGCCAATCGGGGTGGAAGAGGAGATCGTCCTCGACGATGAGGGCGAGCGGGATGTGTTGGGATGCGATCTCCTGCCAGAGATGGACATGGGAGAGGAAACATCCTTGCTTGCCACCGGAGCGGGCGAAGGCGGGGTCGACCGGGTCGAAGGGTGGATTGCCGAGGGCAGCCCAGGAGGAGCGCAGGGTCTCGGGCTCTTGGGCGTCGACGGCGCGGTATCGCCGGATGTCGGTGAATCCCGCTTGGCGAAGACGCTCCGAGGTGATGTCCCAGCGTCCGGGATGGCGATCGAGATTGATGACGAACACCGGGGTCGCGAGCAGTGCCTCCCAGGTGAGATCGGCGAGTGCGGGGACGGATGCGGGGGAGATCGCGAATGCCTCGAGTGGCTGGAGGGTGGCGAGGAGGTCGGCGAGGGGAAGCTTCGCGGCCCAGGGTTGATCGGTGTGAAGAAGGGCGATGACGGCTGCACGATCGCCTTGGAGATCGAGCAGGACGGCGGCCTCGTGGTCGTCCCCGGCGAGGCGGAACGGGTGGGACATGGCCATCGGGCGCAGGTGTGTGTCGAGGCGGAGCAGGCGGTGGAGCGCGACGACACGCCCATCCCTGAAATTGGCAACTTCGCGGGTGATGGTCAGGTGGTGGCCGTGGTGCGGCACGAGCGGTGTGGCGGCGACCCACCTCCGGGCGAGGTGGCGGAGCGGTGTCTCGTGCCAATGGTCGGTCTCCCACGGGACGTGCGGGGCGGCCTGCGAGACGTCCGGCAAGGCATCGAGAGAGAAGCTCTGTCCGGATGCGGAGAGTGTGCTGAGGGCGGGGGCGTAGTAGGTGGCATTGCGGGAGGCGGTGTCGCGGTATTCCTCCGGAGTGTCCGGATGCACGAGGAGGAGATCGCAGGCGAGGCGGCCGTCGTCCAGCTTGCCGTCATAGAAGGCGCGGATGGACGGGGTGTGGAGATCCTGCCAGGAGAGAGCGGTCGGCATGAAGTCCTCGTTGGTGCTCAGGGCGACCCCGGCAGTTACCGGACGTGGGGAACGACGTGGTGCATGAACTGTGCCATCCCGGAGTGGCTGGGCGCATCCATGAACCAGAGCATGAAGTGGGAGATGCCTTCCGCTTTGTATGCATCAATGCGCGCGGCAACCTGGGACGAGGTGCCGATGATCCAATCGTCGGCCATGGGCATGGGGAGGTCGTCGGTCTCGCCGTTGACGAAGCGCCAGGTGTTGGGATCGCCGGCGTAGTCCTTCACGTAGGGGCTGATCTCGGCGGGGAGGTGGTCTTGGCGGCCACCGAGATCAAGCAGGGTGCGGAGTTGCGTGCGGAGGCCGTCGAGGTCGTCGGCGATGAGGACTTGGGTCTCGAGGCTGAGTTCGATCTCACCCATGTCGCGACCGATGGCATCGCAGGCGGCTCGGAGGAGGGCGAGGCGGCGGCGGAGTTCGGTGATGCTGACGGGGGTGGTGTTCCAGCCGTTGCCCCAGAGGGCGCAGGCGGCAAGACCGCCCGGGGCTGCCTCGCCGAACCACAGCGGTGGGTGGGGGCGTTGCAGCGGCTTGGGTTCGCAGACGGCGTTGTCGACATGCCAGGTGTTGCCATGGAAGGTGAG
>JAPOLF010000109.1 GCA_029977305.1 bacterium
GCCTCCGCACCATCGTCATCGCCCAGAAGGCCGGCGTCTGGAACCGTCTCGATCGTGCCGATTCGCTCGATCTCCCGGGCGATCTCGTACTCCGGCTCAACCGCAGCGCAAAGGCCCGAACCGGATGGTTGGGCCTCTCCGCCGCTGAGCAGCGATCAATCGCGCAGTGGATCACCAACGCCACCCGTGAGGGCACCCGGCAAGAGCGCATTCGACGCACCATCGACGCCGCCAAAGCCGGCCGCGCCCCCGAGATGACGCTCGCCGACGACGGTCTCTAACGCACCTTTCCGCGCGCCGCCACCCGCCACGTGTCCACGATTTCCCCGTTCCGCACGATGATCAACTCATCGGTCAGGTTCACCGACGGGCAGACGTGGTTCGGAATCACCTCGTAGCGGTCGCCCACGTGGAAGTCCCCCTGATCCTCCTCGGACAGCAGGACCACCCCATGCTCCTCGCTCAGTCGCGCCACCACCGCATTCGGGTGCCCCACGATGTACCCATGACCGCCCTGGCTCAGGCTGGCGTCCATCGTGAGGGCTTTCGATCCGCAATCGAGGATGCAGCGGTCCGCCGCCGTTCGGCTCACCACCGTCGCCGCGATCCGTGCCGCGCACCGATCCGGCCCCCACACCCCGTGGCGGAACCCGGTGTTGTCATTGAAGACATAGGTGCCGGGGCGCATCTCTGTCACGCCCTTCACCGTCGGCGTGAAGCGGGAGGACGGCGTTGACCCGACACTCACCGTCCGCAACGGGATCCCCGCTGCGCGAATGCCCTCCGCCGTCGCCACTAATGCCGCTCCGGCGCCCTTTGCCTTCTCCTCGATCACGCTCGGGTCGCTCGCGCCTGCGTGTCCCTCATGGGTCATCACGCCCACAAGGTTCACTCCCGGCATCGCCGCGATGACCTTCGCCAGCGCAATCGCCTCCTCACCGGCCCGCGCCCCCGCCCGATCCTGCCCGGTGTTCACCTCGAGGTAGACATCCAGCACTTTTCCAGCACCGACCATCGCATCCGAAAGTGCCCGTGCCGCGTCCTCGGTGTCGACCGCGATCGTCATGTGCGTCCGGTCCATCAGCGCGATCAATCGCGCGATCTTCGGCGCCCCCACCACCGGATAGGCCATCAGGATGTCCTTCACCCCGGCCTGATCCGCCATCACTTCGGCTTCGCCGAGCTTCGCGCAGGTCAACCCGACCGCCCCCGCCGCGATCTGCATGCGGGCGATCTCCGGCGTCTTGTGCGTCTTGATGTGCGGCCGAAGTGCCACTCCGTGCGTGTTGGCGAACGCCTGCATCTCGTCGATGTTCCGTTGCAAGATGTCCGCATCAACCACCATACATGGGGTGTCGAGCACCACATCCGGATTGACGATCGTTCCCGCGTCCGTGGCCACTGCTGGTGTCATCGTTCCTGTCCTCGCTGTTCCTGCTGCACGACTTGATCCATGGTCCGACTATTTCCCAACCTCGTCTACCCCACGCCGGATCCCATGGGCCAGCGCGATCCGGTGGTGTCGATCCATCGTCCCTGATGCGTCGATCGCGAGATCGCGTCCACCAACTCCTGCACTTTCACCCCTTCGGCGAACGAGGGGCTCACCGGTCCGCCGTCACGGATCGCCTGCGCGAAGATCTCCTGCAGGTTCACCGTCGGCGCGATCAGGTAGTGCGCTCCGGTGTCCTGTTCCCCCGGGATCGCCAACTCCTGCAACTCCGCCGTCCCGTGTTGCGCCCCCCAGAGTCGACCGTCCCGCAGCACGATCTGGCCGTGCGAACCAGAGAATGTCATCTCCTCGCCGCCATCGAAGCCAGACGTCGCCGTCACATGAACGGTCGCCAACATCCCCTGTGGGAACCGCAGCACCACCGCGAAGTTGTCGTCCGCATCCACCTTGCCCATCCCGGTGCCATCCGGCAACCGCCGATGCTTCACCATCGTCGACATGGTCCCCGCCACCGCCGAGACGTCACCGAACCACCACTGCAGTGCGTCGATGTACTGCGTCCCTGTCGCGCCGAGCATCCCGCCCGCCTTGTCGGCCTCCATCAGCCAGCCCCACGGGCGATCCATCGGATCGTTCAGACTGCTCAGCGTCACGTGGATCATCGCCGCCTGCGGCTCGCCGAGATATCCGCTCTCGATCAACCGCTTGATCGCCACTCGCTCAGGCAGGAACCGCTGCTGCAGGTTCAGCATCGCCACCACGCCGACCCGCTCCGCGATCCGCAGCATGTCCCGTGCCTCGGCCACATTCCGCGCCATGGGCTTCTCGCAGAGGACGTGCTTGCCGTGCTCAAGCGCCGCGATCGCGATCGGGTGATGCAAATGCGGCGGCGTCGCGATGATCACCGCCTCAACATCCTCGTGCCGGCAGATCAACTTGTAATCGTCGCTGTGGAGGGGAATCCCAGCCTCGATCGCCGCCGACGCCGCCCGCTCCCCGCGCCGGGCCCCGATCGCGACCGGCTCAAGCAGCCGTGACTTGCGCATGGCCGCCAAATGGATCGACGCGCTCAGTCCAGCCCCGATCACCCCTACCCGGACTGGATCCACGGGGTCGGACGCCAGCTGCGATCCTTCCATCCGCGTTCTGTCCTCCTGTGTCGGTGCCGTGCCCTGTCGGCGGGCTGAATCTGATCGTAGCATAGGCCTGCGAGCCAACCCCCGGCCCTCGTACCATCCCCGGGTTGCATGCCACACCGCTTTTCACTCCGACGTGGCACCTTGGATCGACACTGTGAGGGTAGCCCCATGAAGCTTTACACCGGACGCGGCGACCAAGGCTCGACCGATCTCCTCGGTGCCCGCGTGAGCAAGACCGATCCCCGCATCGAGGCCCTCGGTGTCCTCGACGAAACCTCTTCCGCCCTCGGCCTCGCACGGGCCGCCGCGCGCACCCCCCGCACCGGGACCGATCTCATTGCCGTTCAGCGCGACCTCTACAAGATCATGGCCGAGATCGCGTTCACCACCGAGCAATACCCCGACCGCGTCGAGATCGGCGAAGACCGCGTCCTCTGGCTCGAGCAGGAAACAGACGACATCACCGGGCAGGTCCCCCTCCCGCGTGAGTTCATCCTCCCCGGTGACACCCCTCAGGGCGCCGCGCTCGATTGGGCCCGCGTGCTCGCCCGACGCGCAGAGCGTCGCCTCGTCACCGTCGCCGAAGACGGCCACATCCGGAACCCGGAGACCCTCCGCTACCTCAACCGCCTCTCCTCGCTCCTCTTCGCCCTCGCCCGCTGGGAGGAACACGACGCCGGCATGGCTCCCAAGATCGCCAAAGACGCCTGACCGACCCGCGCCTCCGGGGCAAGGGGAGGGGAGTCGCTGGTATCCTGACGTCAGCGATTCGCCCTCACCATCGGGAGGTTCTTCGGCCCATGCGCATGGCACACCTGTTCGGTCGCACGCTCCGTGAAGCCCCGGGCGACGTCGAACTTCCCAGCCACAAGTACATGATCCGCGCCGGCATGATCCGCCCCCTCGGCGCCGGCATCTACAGCCTGCTGCCCCTCGGCTGGCGCGTCGTCCGCAAGGTCGAGCAAGTCATCCGCGAGGAAATCGACGCCATCGGCGGCCAAGAGATGCTGATGCCGGTCGTGCACCCCGCCGACGTCTGGAAGGAATCTGGCCGCTACGAGGCCGTCGGCCCCGAGATGACGCGCTTCAAGGATCGCGGCGACCGCGACATGGTCCTTGCGATGACTCACGAGGAAGTCGTCGCCGATCTCGCCCGGCAGGAAATCAACTCCTACCGACAACTCCCGATGCTCGTCTACCACATCCAAACCAAGTGGCGCGATGAACCGCGCGCCCGCGGCGGCCTCATCCGCGTCCGCGAATTCACCATGAAGGACTCCTACAGCCTCGACCTCGACGAGGCGGGCCTTGATCTCCAGTACCGCAATCACTGGTATGCCTACGAGCGCATCTTCCGCCGCTGCGGCCTCGACTACGTCATCGTCGGCGCCGACACCGGCATGATGGGCGGATCAGCCTCCCACGAGTACATGGCCCTCTCCGAGTACGGCGAAGACCTCGTCCTCATCTGCCCGAACGGCGACTACGCCGCCAACCAAGAAGTCGCGCTCTTCAAACGCGACGCCAAGGTCAATGAACCCCTCCTGCCGATGGAGGAGGTCGCCACCCCCGACACCACCACCATCCAGAAACTCGCCGACTTCATGGGCGTCCCGCTCGCGCGCACCGCGAAGGCGGTCTTCTTCGTCGGCGAATCCGGCGACTTCATCTTCGCCGTCATCCGCGGCGATCTCGACGTCAACGAGACCAAACTCCGCAAGGCCACCGGCGAGCGCACCCTCACCCCGGCCACCGTTGAGCAGATCCACGCCATCGGTGCCGAGGCCGGTTACGGTTCTCCAGTGGGCGTCCGCAACTGCCGCGTGATCGTCGACGAATCCATCCGCGACACCCCCAATCTCGTCGCCGGCGCCAATAAGGTCGGCTACCACCTGCGCAACACCAATCTCGGCCGCGATTACCAAGCCGACGTCGTCGCGGACATCGCATCCGCCGTCGCCGGGCTTCCCTGCCCGCACTGCGGCGCACCGATGATTGCCGAGCGTGCCATCGAAGTGGGCAACATCTTCAAACTCGGCACCCGTTACTCGGAGTCGTTCGGGGCCACGTATCTCGATGCCAATGGAGACAGCAAACCTATTGTCATGGGTTCATACGGCATCGGGTCCGGTCGCGTCACCGCCACCATCGCCGAGCAGCACCACGACGACAAGGGCCTGATCTGGCCGGCCTAGGTCGCGCCGTATCACGTCTCCCTCGTCAGCATCTACACCGACACCGACAACGCCCCGGCCGAGGCTGCCGATCGCCTCTATGTCGACCTTCAAGATGCAGGCATCGAGGTCCTCTACGACGATCGCGACGAGCGTGCCGGCGTCAAGTTCAACGACGCCGACCTCATCGGCTGCCCCGTGCGCGTCTCGGTGAGCGCACGGACGCTCGCAAACGGTCAAGCCGAGATCAAGCCACGCACCGCGAGTGAGGCGATCTTCGTCCCGCTCGAGGACACCGTCGCCACCGTCCAACGCCTCCTCGCCGAGGCCATGTCTACCCTCACTGGCAACGCCTGAGTCACACTCGCGTCCCCGTGGCGGCCACCCCGCGCCGGGCTATCAACGGAGACCCAACGATGAGCAAGACCCGCATCGAAAAAGACACCATGGGCGAGATGGAACTCCCCGCTGATGCCCTCTGGGGAGCAACCACCCAGCGCGCTGTGGAGAACTTCCCCATTTCCGGCCGGCCCCTCCCGCCGGAGTTCCTTCACGCGCTCGGCATGGTGAAACTCGCCGCCGCGCGTGCCAACCGCGACTTCGGCCTGCTCGATCCCGCTGTAGCCGCCGCGATCGAAGCCGCAGCCCAGCAAGTCGCCGACGGGCACCATGACGCCGAGTTCCCGATCGACATCTTCCAGACCGGATCGGCAACATCAACCAACATGAATGCCAACGAGGTGATCGGCACCCTCGCCACCCGAGCGCACGGCACCAAGGTGCATCCCAACGACCACGTCAACCTCGGCCAGTCCTCGAACGACGTGATCCCCACCGTCCTCCACGTCGCCGCCGTCATCGGCATCGAGCAGCAACTCGTCCCCGCCCTCCGCTACCTTCACGCGTGCCTCGATGCCAAGGCGCGCGAATTCGACGACGTCGTCAAGATCGGCCGCACCCACCTCATGGACGCGGTCCCCATCCGCCTCGGACAGGAGTTCAGCGGCTACGCCCGCCAGATCGAACTCGCCATCGGACGCGTCGAGGCGACGGTTCCCGGGCTGCGGGAACTCGCCATCGGCGGCACCGCGGTCGGCACCGGCCTCAACACCCATGCCGATTTCGGCAAGGCCGTCGCCCGCGAGTTGACCTCCCTCACCGGCACCCAGTTCAGCGAGGCGAAGAACCACTTCGAGGCACAGGCCGCCCAAGACGCCTACGTCTTCACCGCCGGTGCCCTCACCAGTGTCGCCGCCTCGTTGATGAAGATCGCCAACGACATCCGCCTGCTCGGCTCCGGGCCGCAGGCCGGCCTCGGCGAGATCATCCTCCCCGCGATCCAACCCGGCAGCAGCATCATGCCCGGCAAGGTCAATCCGGTCATTTGCGAGGCCGTCATCCAAGTTGGCGCTCAGGTCACCGGCAACAGCACCGCGATCACCATCGGCGGCCAGTGGGGCCAACTCGATCTCAACGTCATGCTCCCGATGATGGCCCACAACATGCTCGAGAGCCTGCGCTTGCTCTCGAACGTCTCCCGCCTCTTCGTCGACAAGTGCCTCGCCGGCGTCACCGCCAACGTCGAGCGCGCCGAGGGTTACATCGAGCGCTCGATCTCCATGGCCACCGCCCTCAATCCGCACATCGGTTATGAGGCCGCCGCCAAGATCGCCAAGGAGAGCTACGCCACCGGACGCACCGTCCGGGAGATCGCTTACGACACCTCGGGCCTCAGCAAGGACCAGGTCGACGACGCGCTCCATCCCCACAAGCAGACCATCGCCGGAACTGGCGCGGGCCAAGCCGCCGGCGGTTGATCGCTCGCGTCAGGTGTTACTAGAAGATCGTCGCTGTTTTTGAGATCGAGGCGCGGTAGTTGAAGGCAGCCAGGAAGTACGCCCCCTGCTGCGAGTCCGACGATGTCACCTGCCCGGTGATCGCCGTGCTCACCATGTCCACCAACGAGTAGTACATCAGGTTGTACAGCTGGGTCCCTTGG
>JAPOLF010000010.1 GCA_029977305.1 bacterium
CCGACGGCAGCTGGACCGGCGGCTTCTTGACCTGCATCGCACGACTGGCACGGAGTTGATGGGTCCATATCAAGGTCAACTTCTGCGCCCCGACCCCGGAGGCGGTGAAGGCGGCGATCACCCCGAAGACCAAGGCGGTCTACTCCGAAACGCTTGGGAACCCAGACCTGCTGACGCTGGACATCCGCGGGGTGGCCGACGTCGCGCACGCGGCGAATGTGCCGCTGATCATCGACAACACGATTCCGACGCCGTACCTGGTGCGCCCCCTCGAGCACGGTGCGGACATCGTGGTGGAGTCACTGACCAAGTTCATCGGCGGGCACGGCACGAGCATCGGCGGCGTGGTCGTCGATGGTGGAAGCTTCGACTGGAAGGCATCGGGCAAGCACCCGATGTTCACCACGCCGGATGCGAGCTACCACGGACTCGTCTACTCCGATGTGTTCACCAAGGAAAACTTCGGGGCGAACATCGCCTACATCATCAAGCTTCGCGTGCAAGGGCTCCGCGACATCGGGGCGGCGGGGTCGCCGTTCAATTCGTGGCTCTTCATCCAAGGGGTGGAGACGCTCGCACTGCGCATGGAGCGCCACAGCCAAAATGCAATGGCAGTTGCGGAATTCCTGAAGCAGCATCCGAAGGTCTCGTGGGTGAACTACCCGGGCCTGCCCGATCATCCAGCGCACGGTCGGGCGCGGAAGTACTTCCGCGAGGGGCTCTATGGGGCGATCCTCGGCTTCGGCGTGAAGGGTGGTCTTGAGGCAGGTCGGAACTTCATCAACAACGTGCAGCTCTGCTCGCACCTGGCGAACATCGGCGATGCGAAGACGCTGGTGATCCACCCGGCGACAACCACGCACTCGCAACTTGACGGCGAGGCGCAGACCGCAACCGGCGTGACCGACGACTACATCCGCGTCTCGGTCGGGTTGGAATCGATCAAGGACATCATCGCGGATCTCGACCAGGCGCTGGACAAGGCGTAGCGCGCATCAGAGCCGCGAGACGCAACGAGGGCCGGGCGCATGCGCCCGGCCCTCGCCCTTGCCTGTTGGGATGCAATGATCAGCGTTTGGCTGAGGGGGCGATCCACTCTTCACGGAACCACTGGGACTGCCACGGGATCGCGGTGCGATTCTCGTGGCCGGTGAAGTTCACGCGGTACTGGGGGATGCCGGTCGGGCCGTTGGGATCGATTTCGACGATGTCACCGATGGCGCCGTCAAAACGCGATTCCGGCCACGTCTGGTACATGACGCTGATACCCATCACGCCGCGGCGGTTCTTGCCCTTGGGCAGATCAACCTTGACGACGTCACCGACGTTGAACTTTGCCATCCTGCACCTTGCCTGCCTGCGTTCTGCGCCCGTCGGCGCTGCCGAGAGGAGTATACCGAAGCCCGCAGGGGCAGGTCATCCGGCGGCCTTGCCACCATCGGCGCGGGCCAGAAACACCTCGTGCCAGAGCTCGGCCAGCATGCGTTGGGTCGGGATGGGCAGGTCGTCGAGAGCGGATCGGGCGGAGTCCGGCAGCGCGGCCCGGAGTGCCCAGAGGCGTCTGGCGTCCTCGCGGGTGAGTCGGGGCGATGGGTCGTCCGTGGCGCTCCACGCGAGACAGCGTTCGGCGATCACCTCCGGCTGACCCTCTGCGAGCCATTGGGTGACAAAGGTCAGTGCCAGCGGCGCATCCTGCGTCGGAAGAGCGACCACATTGGGACGGGCCGTCGGCTGGGCGACGGCCGGATGCGGAGCTCGCGTCAGGCGGTAGCCGAGGAAGATCATGCCGACGCCGAGCGCCATGGCCACGTAGAGCAGTTCCGGATTGCCGAGTCGGGTGAGGGTGCCGCCAGTGGCGACGACGAGCGTTCCGGCAGCGATGAGGATGCATCCGACCATACGATCTCGGTTCGTGCGGCGTCGCGAGAACTGCCAGGCAGACCAGAGTGCACCGCCAACCAGCACGAGGGTGCCGAGGGCATTGATTCCGACGGTCAGGGCGACGAGGAGCGGGCCACGCTCGATCGCCTGCCAGCCCTCAGTCTGGAGTCGGGCGGCGTCGACGGGGGCATCGAAGACGAGGGTGGCGGCCAGTGCGGTCAACAACAGGGCGATGCCGGGGACGAATCTCCCGACGGAGCGCGGCCAGAGGAGCGCAGCTTCGCCGAGAGCGAGGAACCCGACCACAAGCACGGCTCCCGAGAGGTAGTAGACCCGGGCGAGCAGCGGGGACCAGCCCGCCAGGGATCCGACGACCTCGGCACCGGCGGCGATGGCGAAGACGGCGAACGAGACGGCCCACATGGTGAGGTGAGCGCGTGGTGTGCGACGGGCATCGCGTGCGACGGAGACGGCGCAGGCGAGGCTGATGACGAGGGCGAGAATGGGAAATGCGACCACGGCGAAACGCTTTCACGAGCGACGAAGGGTACCCCGGGCAGGATTCGAACCTGCGGCCAGCCGCTTAGAAGGCGGCTGCTCTATCCCCTGAGCTACCGGGGCAAGCCGCTATTGAGTATACGCAGGGGTGGGGAATCAAGTCTGCCCTACCCCACCCCACGTTGGTCGCGTTCCAGCCACCAGCGGGCGATGTGGTCAGCACGGGCGATCCAGATATCCCCGAGGTCGATCGCGTAGTCCAACAGGCGGGCAATGGCGCGGGACGGCCCCGGTCGACCGCTCACGAACGGATGCAGCGTCAGGCACATCAGCCCGCCCTCGCTGCGCAACACCTCAAGATCGTCCCGCCAGGCATCGAACCAGGCGGCTGGCGTCAGGACATGATCGACCTGGTAGGTGTAATCATCGAACCAGCGGGACGGCGGGAGATTCACCACGGCGGAGCGATCGGGGTCGTCCTGCAGGAGCGTGGGGAAGTCACCGCTGGGTTGGTCCATAACCCAGAGCAGTCCGAGATCCTGGGCGATCCGAAATGTCTCCGGCGTGTAGCGCCAGCCGGGGGTCTTGTGGCCCACCGGGACGGTGCCGGTGAGTTCCGCGAGGACCTTCATGGAGTGCTCCATGTCGTGACGCTGCTCGGCAGCGGACATGGAGGTGTAGTACCGGTGGTCGACGGAATGCAGCGCGATCTCGTGCCCCTCGCCGTGGGCGCGACGCACGAGATCGGGGGTCTGCTCCGCGGCGTTGGCGACCCAGCAAAAGGTGGCCGGGACGCCAGTGTCGGCCAGGATCGCCAAGAGGCGTTCGGTGCCGGTGGCGTCGTAGAGGGTTTGGGATCGCCAGTAGATGTCATCGGCGGGGCGGTAGTTGGCCTCCCCCCATTCGCCGTCGACGTCGATGCTCACGCAAAGCGCGGCACGATGGCCTCCGGGCCAGGTTGACGAAGGTGCATCTCTCATGGCGATCCCTCGTGCCGGCTACTTTTTCTCGGCGCGGGCTTCCGCAATGATCGCGCCAACCTCGCGGACGAGCTGATCAACCTCAGCCTCGGAGTTCCACCAACCTGTAGCGACGCGGGCGGTCACCGGGCAAGGGCGAACATCGACGTAGCGGATGGTGATCCCGCGCTCGAAGAGCTTCGCGGCGATGTCCTGAGGCTTCATCAACGGCGTCGAGAAGTTGACGAGGCCGGCCATGCGGTGCTTCGGGGTGTGGACGGTGACATCTTTGATCTTGCTGATGCCGGCATGGCAGCGCTGGCCGAGCTCGGCGATGCGCGCGTAGGCGCGATCCATGCCGATCTCGTCGCGGAGCCACGTCAACGTGGCCATTTGCGCCTCGATCGCCGGGGCGAAGAACTCGCCGAGTTCGAAGCGGGCGGCCGTGGCATTCGGAATCAGGTAGCCGGAGGTGTCGAACTGCGCGTAGCGGATGAAGGTTGGCTGGATATCCGGGAAGCGGTCCTTGCGGACATAGAGAAACCCCGTTGACTCCGGGCCGCACAGCCACTTCTGGCCGGGCATGGCGTAGGCGTCGACACCGAGATCATGGAGGTTGATCGGGACCTGGCCGGCAGACTGGGCACCATCGACAAGGAGCACGATGCCGAGGCTGCGGCAGTAGGCCGCGATCTCCTTGATCGGCATCACCGCACCGGTCGACCACTGCACGTGGGAGATGGCAATGACTCGGGTGCGACTGGAGACAAGCGGCTCGAGCGCGGCGAGGATGTCCCCACCACCGTTGCCGATGTCGGCGTAGCGGGTGACGATCCCCTGCCGGTGCGAGAGCAGGTTGAGCGGATTGATCAGGCAGGGGTGCTCGAGGTTGGTGGTGAGCACCTCATCGCCCGGTTGCCAGAGCAGGCCGTTGAGGATGGTGTTCATCCCCTCACCGGTGCTGTGGCTGAGGGCGATCTCGTCGGCATCACAGCCGAAGAGTTCGGCGGCGATGGCGGCATTGGCCCGGTTCCGCTTGAAGTTGCCTTCGTAGACCCCGGGAACGATACGGCCGATCTCGAGTTCCTTGGCGACCTGATTGGCAAGCGCTTTCTGCGCGACGAGCGGGATCGGGCCATTGGTGCCAGCATTGAAGTAGGCGGTGGTCTTCACCGCGGGAACCTGGTCACGAATCTTGTTGAGATCGATGACGGCCCGCTTGACTGACGTCTTTGCGGGTGCGCTCTTCTTCGCCGCCGGTGCGGCGGCCTTCTTCACGGCCATGGTGATGGACTCCCTTCCCTATCGTCGATCAGCGACAACGCTGGCGGAATCCTGTCACATCCCGGCAACCGTTGCTGCGAGTGCTTGATCGAGGTCGGTGATGATGTCCTGCACATCCTCAATGCCCACCGAAAGGCGCACGAGGTTGTCGCCGATGCCGATGGTCGCCCGATCCTCGGCGGGCACGGCCCGGTGCGAGGAATTGGCCGGAAAGAGGACCAAACTCCAGACGTCGCCCAGGGTCGTGGCCGGGAGCACGAGGCGCAGGGAGTCCTGGAAGCGGAACACGTCTTCCTTCCCAGCGCCGGCGATCTCGAAGGAGATCATCCCTCCTCGGTCGGCAGAGTTGAACTGGGCGTCGACCGCACTCGGGGGGTTGAGGCCAGCGTAGTTGACCCTGGCAACACGCGGATCTGCCGCCAGCCACCGTGCGACTTCCCGGGCGTTGGCGCTGTGTTGGCGGACGCGGAGCGGCAGCGTTTTCACGCCACGGAGCAGGATCCAGGCGTCAAACGGGCTGAGGACCGCGCCGATGAGCTTGTTGATCTCCCGCAAGGCGGCCACCCGTTCCTCGGAGGCGGCGACCACGCCACCGGTGGCATCGCCATGGCCGCCGATGTACTTCGTGCCGGAGTGGACCACACTGTCCGCCCCGAACTTGGCTGGGTTGACCAGCATCGGGGAGGCGAAGGTGTTGTCGATCATCATCTTCGCGCCGCCAGCGTGGGCGATGCGAGCAACCTCGGCGACATTGGCGATCCGCATCAACGGATTGGACATCGTCTCGCAGAGGACCAATGAGGGCTTCGTCTCGGCGACCACGCGCTCGAGGGCGGCGAGATCCCGCATGTCGCAGAAGCGCACATTGATGCCATGGTCCGGAGCGATGCGGGAAAGGATCGCGTAGGTGGCTCCGTAGACGTCGGGGGCAGCCACGATGGTGTCGCCCGCCTTGGCGTCGAGCATGATCGCGGCGTAGATCGCGCCCATGCCGGAGGCGAAGGCGATCGCGTCCTCGGTGTCTTCGAGGGCGGCGACGGCCTCTTCGAATGCGCGAATGGTGGGGTTGGCATACCGCGTGTAGACGTATCCGGGGCGTTCGTTGCCGAAGATGGCGTCTTGAATCGTGGAGTCTTCGTAGATGAAAGCCGAAGCGGGGTAGATCGGCATCGAGGTGGGGGTGAAGTCCGGTCGCGGTGGACGCTCCCCGGCGTGGACGGCGGTCGTGGCGAGTCCGCGAGTCTGGTGGCGGGCGCCCGCCCGATCTGTGGTCACATTGCACCTCCGGGGGTAGCATGTCGACATCGGTGGCGGCGAGTCTATGACCGCCCGGTTGACGCGTCAACGCACGCACCGCGGAGCACGAGCACCCCCATGGCGCACCTCACGGAGAATCACGTCCTCGGCACCCTCATGGGATTGGCGATCGGTGATGCGCTCGGCATGCCGCTCATCGGCATGTCGGAGGCGGATGCGCGAGCGGCTCTCGCCGGCGGGGCACGATTCCTCCCGCAGAGCGAGGCGGCGGGAGGGGCTGCGGCTGGCGAAGTGACCGACGAGACGGAGACCGTGCTCGCGATCTCCGAGGGATTGACGACCAACGGTGGCCGCGTGGACGTTGATCTGATCGGACCGCGGTTGGTGTACCTCGCCGGAGGGGATTCGCGGAAGTGGATTCCGGAGGAGACCCTGCGCGGGTTGGATGCCGTCGCCGAAACTTTTTCGTTTCGGGTACCGCTCGATGAGGACGCTCCTTGCAGCCTCGACCTGGCGATCCGCGGGGTGCCCATCGGCGTGGTGCATGCGGCGGGATCGTTGGATCAACGCGCACTCGCGGATGACGCGGAGGCGGTGATCCGAATCTCCAGCGGATCGACCAGTGCGATCACGGCAGCGACAGCGGTGGCGTTGATGGTGCGATTTGCGTTGCGTCGTGAGGCGGAGCCGGGTGCATGGCTGAGCATGGTGGATACGGTGTTGGCCTCCGAGGGGTTTAGTGAACGGCGCGGCATCGAGGGGACTGCTGAGTTCGAGATCGGGCGCGCGGTGGCGTGCGTCGCGGCTGCTGGGCGGTTCGAGGAGGCGGTCTCAGCGGCGGCGCAATTCGGTGGAGCGGCGGATGGCAGGGCGGCGTTGGCCGGGGCGCTGGCTGGGGCGTGGTTCGGGGCGGCGGGAATCCCGCAAGGGTTGATCGACGACTTGGGATGCAGGATCTACGTCAGCCTTGCAGCGCCATGGCTGCTCAAGGCGGCGCAGCGCAGAGCTGGGATGATCATCGATCTGCGTCCGAGATTTGATCAGCCGCGACCGGAGTTCCCGCCGCGGCAGTAGAGGGCCACGGGCTGGGAGCTGTGGCGGGGATGCTCCCGGTGAGCAACTCGCCGGTGAGTGCGGCCTGCAATTCGCGGCGAATGCGATCGAGGTCGGCCACCACCGACCCGAGGGACACCCACGCCTCCGGGGAAGTTTACAGCACCCGCACCATGTGCGAGGAGACGTCGTGCTCCATGCGGTCGCGGGCTTGATCCACCTCGTTACCGGCCGCGGCAAAGGTTGCCGCTTCTGTTGTGTTGCCTTGATCCAGCATCGCCGGGATGAAGGTCGCGAAAAGATCCGCGACGGCATCGGAGGCGCTGGCAACTTCTTCCCCCATGCCCGGCGTTCGCAACCAATCGGGAGTTTTGGGATGCGCGTCTTCCGCAGCGTCCTCCACCGTGCGGACGATCCCGCGCGCTTGAATCGAAGTCCGCTCCAAGGCGCGAACGGCGAGCCGCATGCGTTGCACCAACGGGCGTTCCTTCCGGTGCCACACGTTGAACTTGAGGGCGGTGTCGCTGCGGTCGATCGCTCCCTGCGCGGTGCGGAGCAAGGCGTCGGTGTCACGAGCTTGAGTGAGCACCGCGTAGGCCTCCTCGGCGGTGAGGCCGTTTCTGATCGCCGTGGCGAGATGGCGCATCATGGCGCTGAGGGCGCTTGCGTGTGCCTCAAGCGCAGCGCGGGCGGCGTCCACGTGGGAGGGAGGAGCCAGCAACGCATTGATCCCAAGACCCACGGCGGCCCCGATCAACGTTTCGAGGATCCGCGCACTGGCGAACCCGACCGTCGATTCGGCCCCGAGTGCCAGCACCAACAACGCGCTGACCGCGACCTGGGGGACCCCCTGAGGTCCGAGTTTCATCGCCGAACCAACCATCAACGAGATCATGACCACGATGCCGATCGTGATCGCATTGACGTCAATGATCGAGAGCACCCCGATGGCAACGAGCACGCCCACAACGACCCCGAAGATGCGCTGGGATGCCGCGGCGAGCGAATCCGCGATGGTGACCTGCATCACGAGCAAGGCCGTGAGCGGGGCCAGGTACGGTGCCACGGCACCGGGCACCAACTTGCCGAGCTGCCAGGCCACCGCCACCGCCAACCCGGATTTGAGAACACGCTCCCCTGCCCCGATGCGGCGGGCCCATTCAATGGGGCGTTGCCACAGGGCAGAGGCGGCCATTAGCTAGAGGGTGCCGAGCCAGCTGAGGCGTTCTTCCGAGATGAAGCCGTAGTTGTAGAACGAGAACTTGGTGGTGCCGAGATCGCGTGCGGCCTGCACCTTCTCCCGGAGGTTGGCTCCAGAGGTCGTGCCCTGGGCCAGGAGGCTCATCCCGACCACCACTCGCTCCATCTCTGGCACGAGCATTTGGGCGAAGCGAATGTCGGCGGTGACCTGCCCGACCGTCGGGAAGTACGAGAGGAGGATCACCTCGTCGGCGGCATCGGAGGAGGCGCAAGAATGGACATCGACGCCCTCGAGCCAGGCGTTGTCGACGCCGCGGTAGAACGTCAGGGTCGTCATCGCGAGATCAACCCCGGTACCGGCGATGGCCTGGGCTTTCACGTCGCGAACCATCGAGGTGACGGTCTCCTGCCGTACGCGGACGTAGTTCATCAACGCGGGCCAATTGGCCAAGAGCGAGAGCACCTGGCTGCGGTCGGGAGCTTCGACGGCGAGGGACGCCTCTTCGGAGAAGCGGCGCTCGAGCACCGCGGCCACTTGGGCGCGGAGGCGTTCACCATCAAGTCCAGCAGCACCCGCGCGATCAAGGCAGTGCTGACAGAAGCAGAGCCCCATCAAGAATTCCTCAATCGGGCCGAACGTGATGCCGATGAGCTCATGGTGGTGGCCGTGGGTGAGCCCGTGGAAGCCGACCGATTCGAGATCGATCGCATCGAGCCCGTGGTTCGTTGCCAAGTCCTTGACAAGTCCGATTTGGTAGGCGCGGGCCTCGGGATTCGCCGGACAGAGCGCCCATGGGTAGGTGTCACCGAACACGTTGACCAAGCACGCCTCGGGATGCGCTTCGCCAAGGCGGGAGTTGTGGAGCCCAACGGTCCAGGCGCGGAGGGTCATCCCGTGGCGATGGCACGCTTCAGCCGTCTGATCGAGCACGTCGAGCAGTTCGCCCCGGCGTGTCACGAGCGGCCGCAGCGAACTCCCGCGGTACATCTCATCGTTCGGGCGGAAGTAGATCGCGGAGCCCTCGCTCAGGAAGACGCGCTCCCGTGAACGTTTCGGGAGCAGGAATTTGGCGCTGTGGTAGGACGTGGCCAGGCTCAGTGCGGAGAGGCCCCATTCGTTCTTGGCGCGGCGGACGGTTTCATCGATGCCACTGTCGAGAATGTCCCAGGGGTAGATCCAGAGTGCGCGACGCTCGGTGCCGGCCATCATCGGTGCTCCTGCATGGCGATCAAGTGAACGAATCGCGCGCATCGTAGCCGCGAACGGCTGGTTTCGGCACGGCCCTCGGATGAACGAGGAGCGAGGCGGCTATGGCGCGGGGATCCAGACGTCAGTGACATCCTTCGAACGACGGCCGCTGCAATAGCCGCGGAAGGCGAGCATCGGTGGTTGCTCGACTGGGGATCCGCCCTGTTCGTCGAGGGCGAGCACCTCGACCACGATGCCCTCGCGATCCCACGGGCCGGCCGGGAACATCGGGGTGTTCAACTCGGTGTCGCCCGATGGGATGCCGGTGAGATAGGTGATGCGATCGCCGGGAGAGAGGTATTCCTGCGCCTCGAAGGTGCCGGTCGCACCACCGACGCCGGAGACACGAACGACCTGGACCCACATCGTGCCGTCATTGTGGAGGCGCAACTCCTCCGGCAGTGCACCGCAGTCCACCTTGATCCGCAGATCGTGCGGCGAGGCAGGTCCGGGGGTCGGTGTGGGTTGCGCGGCGCGAGGGACACGCGTAGGACGCGGGGTCACCGTGGGTTGGGCAGGCGTGATCTCGCCGCTTGAAGGCAGCGGTTCGCCCGGGGCATGAACGACCAGGCCAACGGCACCCGGGTCCGCCGTGGCGACGCAGACGCCGATGTTCGGGTTGATAGCCGAGACGTGGCAGAGCGCGCCTGGGCAGCACAGCCCGACGGCAGAACATCCTGCGCCGATGGATTGGCAATAGGCGTCAGCGGAGCTGTGGGTCCTTTTTTCCCTCACGCCAACGACAGCAGCAGCCAGCCCGAACAGCGACCGCCGCGGTGTTCGCAGGAACAGGGTCAATGCCCAGTCGCGCACGATTCGCTCCCATGCCAGCGCGGTTTGCGGAAAAAGCCCCGCGCGTAATGGGAGTATCTAACGACTCGCGTCGCCAGACGTCAACTGGGATTGGCGTGGATTCCTGCGCTACTTCCGGCACCCGACCGCCGCAGCGGCGGCGAGCATCGAGATTCGGTCCTCTTCGGAGAGGTTGTCGGCCTTGGCAACCTGCCGCACCACATGGCACGCCTCGCGACGGGCGGATTTCCGCTCGCGCTGGGCGTCGCGCCGGGTGAGGCGTCGCTCTTGCTGCTTGGTGAGCGTCGATTGCGAGGCGGCCGTCTGGTCGGTCGGCGTTGCCGTGGCGGCTGCCTTCTTCGACTTCTGCTTCTTTTTGACCTTGCCGCCGTCGGCGTTGGCATTGGCGTCACCGCCCTCATCAACGACCGTTTCCGAGACACCGTTGCGGGTGATCGTGGTCGTCTTCTGGCGGGAGCGGCTCCGGCCTTCGACAGTGATCCCCTGCGCCAGCGCCGTGGGTTCGGGAACGGGTTGAGGATTGGTGTTGTCCGTGGTGCCGGTATCGGTCAGCCACGCCGGCGGCACGAAGCCGACCACGACCGAGGCGCCCGCACAGTGGATTCCCACGTAGGCGCGGCCGTTCTGCACCTTGCTCTCACAGGAATCAAATCCATCGGCAGCGAATTCCTCGCCCGGGCCGTAGCCGCTGTTGACGAAGACACCGCCGTCCTGTGTACCGGGCCACGTGGAGCCATCGGGAGCCGGCGTTGCATCGACCGGCGGGGCCGACGTGTCGGTGGGGGCGGTTTGATCAGCGGGGGGAACGGTCGTCGTTTGATCGGTCGTTCCACCCGTCGCTTGGCCTTGATCGAGGTTCTCCTGGTCGGTCGACTGGGGAGATCCTTGATCCATCGTCTCGGTGTCGGTGCTGGGAATGGGGGTGGGTTCAATGGGCGGCGGAGTGATCTCCGGCGCCGTCTCAGCCGTTGGGGTGACCACGGCATCGAGAGGTTCGTCATCCGGTCCGCTTTGGGCAGCGGTGAGTTCAAGGCCGGCGCGCGTCGGTGGCTGCGCAGCCTCCGCCAAGGAGCCGGCAACAAGCACCCCCAGGAGGGCGACGAACGGAATGGCGTGAACTACCCGCATGATCAGACCTCGGAACGCGAACGTCTGTCGCGGAGTATGCCACACCAATATGAACGAGTCTCTGTTGATATGATCGTCAGGGCAACGCATTGCGACCCGTTATCCGCAGTCCGTTCGCGGATTCCGCACAGGACTGCGGAGATCGGCCGACGCGGCAGGCCACGCTCCTCCCCTGCCGGACATAGCCCATTTGTCCCGGTCCGATCCACGCCGCCGACCCAGTATGCTGGCGCGGAGCTGAAGACACGCGAGGATCAATGATGGGTGACAGCAGCGCCTTTCTCGCCATCGACATCGGGGCCGGCAGCGGACGAGCGGTGGTCGGCCGACTCACTGAAGGACGCCTAGAACTCGAGGAGGTCCATCGGTTCGACAGCCTCGCGGTTCGGACGAGTGACGGCCTGTACGTCGATGTGCTCTCACTCCACCGGGAGATCGTGCGATCGATCCAGCTTGCCCTCGAGGTCGCGCCGATCGTCTCACTTGGCATCGACACCTGGGGCGTCACCTGTGCGGTGCTCGATCGTGGCATGGCGCTGCTGGGGAATCCCGTCTTCTATCGGGACGAGCGCGTCGTCGGCACGGCTGAGCGGGTGTACGCCACCCTCCCGAAGGAGCGGCTCTACGCCATGACCGGCGTGCAGGAGTTGCCGTTCAACACGGGCTTCATGCTCAACGCGCTCCAAGCGGGCGGACACCTCGACGGAGCGGCGCACGTCTTGATGCTGCCGGATGCCCTCGCGCTCTTGTTGACCGGCACCGCGATGGTCGAGCGCACCAATGCCAGCACCACCCAATTGTATGACCCGAGGCAGCGGACCTGGAGTGCGGACGCGATCGCCGGGATGGGTTTGGACCCGCAATGGTTCACCCTTCCCTTCGTCGATCCGGGGATGGTGATCGGCGAGACGGCGGCATCCGTGTTGCCACAGGCAGCGCATCGCCCCCGCGTGATCGCGGTGGGATCGCACGACACTGCCTCGGCGGTGGTCGCGGTTCCCGCGATCGGACATGGGTGGTCGTACATCTCCTGCGGCACGTGGTCGCTGATCGGTGTGGAGCGAGCGACGCCGGTCCTCACTGCCGAGGCGATGGCATCGAACGTCACCAACGAGGTCGGGGTGGACGACACCATCCGCCTGTTGCGCAACGTCTCCGGGTTGTGGCTCCTTCAGGAATCCCAGCGTTGGTGGGCATCGCAATCGCTCTCGCGGAGCCATCAAGACATGGTGGATCTGGCCGAGGGCGCGGTGCCGCTCGGGAGTCTGTTTGATCCGGACGATCCGGCGCTGCTGGCCCCGGGGGACATGCCATCTCGCGTCCGGGCGCTGTGTGCGCGACATGGTGAACCGGTTCCCGGCACCGATGGGGCGCTCATCCGGGGAATGCTCGAGAGCACGGCACTGCGGTACAACGAGGTGTTGGATCGGATCGCGCTGGTGACCGGTGAGCAAATCGACACGGTGCACATTGTCGGGGGTGGCTCGAAGAATCGGCTGCTGTGCCAACTCACGGCGGATGCCTGTCGAAGGACGGTGGTGGCTGGTCCCGCAGAGGCCACCGCCATTGGCAATATCTTGGTTCAGGCGCGGGCGGCCGGTCTGGTCAGCGATCTGGCGACCATGCGAGAGGTGGTGCGGGCCTCGTTCCCGGTGGAGCATTACCTACCCGCGGCCGATCAACTGCCTTGGGAACGGGCACGAGCGCGCTTCGCGCAGTTGCCGGGACGTGTCAGCCTTTGAGCTTGCGCGCCGCGAAGATGTCGTTGAGGAGACGCTTCTTCGGCAGGCCCTTGGCCATGGCCACCATCTTCTTCTGCTTCTCTGACTTGGAGACGCCGTCGACGGTGAGGTACTCCTTGAGCATCCCGGAGACGACCCGCGGGTAGTCACGCAGCAAGTGCGGGCGATCATGGGCGAATGGCGTGACCCCGCGGATCTTCTTCAGATCCTTCATCACGATCGATTGGTCAAGCAGCACACGATAGTGACTGAGGGTGGCGGCGCTGTAATCCCCTCGCTCCTTGGCGCGGATGACCGTCTGCGCGGCAAGTTGCCCGGAGATCATGGCGAGATTCGCGCCCTCGCGGTTG
Source organism: bacterium (assembly GCA_029977305.1). Classification (GTDB taxonomy): domain Bacteria; phylum Chloroflexota; class Chloroflexia; order Thermomicrobiales; family UBA6265; genus CADCWF01. The sequence goes on from JAPOLF010000010.1 coordinate 13,415, forward strand.
AGCGGGTTGACGAAGCCTGCCGCATCGCCCACCACCAACACGCCATCGGTGAAGACCTTCGGGAGGCGGTCGTAGCCACCCTCGGGGATGAGGTGACCCGAGTATTCGAGTGTTTCGCCACCATGGATCAACGGAGCAATCGCCGGGTGCTTCTTGAAGCGATCCAGCATGTCGTTGACGTTGTAACCGGTGTCGATGAGATCACTGAGGAGCGCACCCGTGCCGATCGAGATGCTCTCCTTGTTGGTGTAGACGAATCCGTACCCGAGTAGATTGCGGGTCGACTCCCCAAAGATCTCGAAGGCTGCGCCGAGCCCGGTGGGCAGAGCGAAGCGGTCCTCGATCTTCTCCTGCGGGAGGCCGATCAACTCCTTGGCGACCAAGGCTTGGTCCATCGGGGCCCACTCACGGTGGAGACCGATGCGCTTGGCAAGGAGAGAGTTCGCGCCGTCGGCGAGCACGACGCAGTGGGCACGGAGTTCACCATCGGGATCACCGGTGGTTACGCCAACGACCCGGCCATCTTCCCAAAGGACGTCGGTGACGGTGAACTCGGAGTAGACGTCCGCTCCGGCAGCCTCGGCGGTGGTGGCGTGCCACCGGTCGAACGGGGAGCGGAGGACGGAATAGGCGTTGTAGGGTGGCTTGGCAAAGGCCTCGGTGCGGTACGTCATGCCGATCATGGCGTCGTCGGTGAGCATCAGGTAGCGCTGTTCGATGATCGGGCGCTCGAGTGGAGCCTGCTCTTCGAAGCCCGGGATCATGGATTCGGTCGGCTGGCGGTAGAGAATGCCGCCCCAGACATTCTTCGCGCCGGGGAATTGGCCGCGCTCCAGCACGACCACCGAAAGGCCCGCCTTGGCCATTTCCCGGGCGGCGGTGATGCCAGCAGGCCCTGCCCCCACGACAATTGCGTCGAATGCGTCGTCCATGCTCGCTCCGCGTGATGTTGGCCGTAGCCGGCCGCTCGGGGCCGTTGCCCAGGTATTGCAGGCTTCAATATACTAGGCAGCGCAGGAGACGAACGGGCAGGACCCGAGATCCGGGGTCGCCCCTGACATGATGCTGTGACGGAGCACCGTGGCAGCGCGGGAGGAATCGCGATGAACTTCGAACTCAACGAGGAGCAGATCCAAGTTCGGGACATGGTCCGCGAGTGGGCAGCGAAGGAAGTCGCGCCGTACATCCGTGATTGGGACGCCAAGGGCGAGTTTCATCCCGAGGTGCTCAAGCAGATGGGCGAGCTGGGTCTGCTCGGCCTGCCCATCCCGGAGCAGTATGGCGGCGCCGGTATGGATTACGTGAGTCTCGCGCTCGCCTGTGCGGAACTTGAGTACGTCGACACCTTCCTGCGCGTGATCATGAGCGTGCACGTCGGATTGAACAGCCTCTCGCTCCTCCAGTGGGGCACCGAGGAGCAGAAGCAGCGCTGGCTGGTGCCGCAGGCGAAGGGCGAAAAGATCGCGACGTTCGGGCTGACCGAGCCGAATGCCGGTTCCGACGCGGGCAGCATCGAATCGACCTACACCAAGGACGGCAGTGACTACATCCTCAACGGCGCGAAGATGTGGATCTCCCTTGCCGCCGTGGCGGATCACTTCATCGTCTTCGCCTCCGGGGACCGCTCGAAGGGCACCAAGGCGATCACCGCGTTCCTGCTCGAGCGCGGGATGCCGGGCTTCACCACGGCGACGATCAAGGGCAAGCTTGGTGTGCGCGCCGGGAACACCGGTGAGCTCGCCTTCAACAACGTGCGGGTTCCGGCCGAGAATCGCCTTGGGGAAGAGGGCGAAGGATTCAAGATCGCGATGGCATGCATCGATCAGGGCCGGTTCACCGTGGGCACCGGCGCGGTCGGGCTGATCAAGGCCTGCCTCGATGCGAGCGTGAAGTACGCAAACGAGCGGCAAGCGTTCGGTGGCCCGATCGGCGAGCTTCAGCTCGTGAAGCAGATGATCGCGAAGATGGTCGCCGGGCACGATGCGTCGTATCTGTTGAACATGCGGGCGGCCGAGCTGAAGAATCACGGCATTCGCAACACCCGCGAGACCTCGCTCGGCAAGTGGTACGCGTGTGATGCCGCGAATCAAGCGGCAGACGACGCCATCCAGATCCACGGTTCCTATGGCTTCTCGAATGAGTACCCGGTGGAGCGGTTCTGGCGCAATTCGCGCGGAGCGGTGATCTACGAGGGCACCCGCGAGATCCACACCCTGCTCCAGGCGGATTACGCCCTCGGGTACCGGCAGGATAAGCCGATCCGGATGCCGGCCCAGCCGGCGCAGGGCTTCGCGCGCGAGGCCGTCGCGGCCGACTAGCACGCACGACGTTTCCATGCTCACAGCCCGGTGGATCGGTCCGCCGGGCTGTGGTGTTTCTCGGTTCGGGACGACGACGACGGTTCGTCGGTTGGCACGGTGAACGGAGTAGTCATGGCCACTCAGCAGCGATCGGTGTTGCTCGCCGGGGCGCGGACGCCCTTCGGGAAGATGAACGGGGCGCTGGCATCCTTGCGGGCGGTGGACCTCGGCGGCATCGCGTTGAAGGAGGCGATTGCCCGCAGTGGCGTGTCCCCCGAAGACATCGACAGCGTGATCATGGGACAGGTGCTGCAGGGCGGCGCAGGGCAGAATCCGGCGCGACAGGCAGCATTCATCGCGGGGCTGGACAAGACCGTGCCGGCCGAGACGATCAATCGCGTCTGCGGCAGCGGGATGCGCGCGATCACCCTTGCCGATTCACTCATCCGGGCAGGTGACGCCTCGGTGATCGCGGCGGGCGGGATGGAATCGATGTCGCAGGCCCCCTACTTCGTCCGGAATGCCCGCGCCGGGTACCGGATGGGGAACGGGGTCTTCGAGGACATGATGATCTCCGACGGCCTGACGTGCGCGGTGGCTTCGTGCCACATGGGTATCCATGGTGGAGTGGTTGCAGCTGAGGAATCAGTCGGGCGCGAAGAGCAGGATGCGTGGGCGTTGCGGAGCCATCAGCGTGCGATCGCCGCGCAGGAGGCAGGGCACCACGGGGAAGAGATCGTGGCGGTCGAGATCGCAGATCGCAAAGGTAGCGTGATCGTCGACACCGATGAATCCCCTCGCCGGGACACCACCGCCGAAGCACTGGCACGCCTGAAGCCCGCGTTCTCGCCGGAGCATGCGGTGACGGCGGGCAATGCGCCGGGAGTGAATGACGGTGCGGCGGCGGTGGTGGTTGCCTCTGCCGAATGGGCGAATGCGCGAGGTCTGGCGCCGCTTGCGACGATCCTCGGGCAGGGTGCGGCGGCATGGGATGTCCCCTACCTCGCGTACACACCGGCGATGGCGGCGGAGATCGCCCTTGACCGGGCTGGGTTGGCTGCCGCGGATGTTGATCTCTGGGAGATCAATGAGGCGTTCGCGAGCGTGACGCTGATTTCATCAAAACGGCTTGGCATTGATCTCGAGCGGGTCAACGTGCACGGCGGGGCGATCGCACTAGGACATCCCATCGGGGCGAGCGGGTGCAGGATCGTGCTGTCGTTGGCACATGCGCTGCGACGACGCGGCGGCGGAATCGGCGTGGCGGCAATTTGTTCCGGTGGTGGTGGTGGTGATGCGATCGTGGTGTCGGTCTAGCGCTAGTTTCGAACGAAGGGCAAGTCGATGAGCAATCCCAAGGTGTATCCCTTCAACGGTGTGTACCCGACCATCGCTGACGACGTTTGGATTGCACCGGGGGCGGTGGTGGTCGGTGACGTGACGATCGGGCCCGGCTCGAGCATCTGGTTCAACGCGGTCGTGCGGGGGGATGTGGCGCCTATCCGGATCGGGGCCGGCAGCAATGTGCAAGACAACGCGGTGCTCCACGTGGACACCGGTCGCGCCTGTGTGATCGGCGACAACGTCACCATCGGCCACTCGGCGATTGTGCACGCGAGCGAGGTCGGTGCCGGGGTCGTGATCGGTATGGGGTCGATCGTTCTATCGCGCTGCACCATCGGTGAGGGATCGACCGTCGCGGCGGGAGCGGTCGTCGCGGAAGACTCGGTGGTCGAGCCGCGAACCGTCGTGATGGGCGTGCCCGCGAAACCCAAGCGGCACCTCAGCGACGAGGAAGTGCAACGCAACTTGGAGAACGCGGCGCGATACGTCCGCAACGCGCAGATCAATCGCGAGGGAGGAATCACCTGATGGCAGTGGAGATCACCCGTGACGGCAAGGTCACGATTGTCACGATGGCGCGACCAGAGGCGCTCAATGCCTTCAACTCGGCCCAGCTCGAGGAGTTAGTCACGGCTTTCCACAATCTGCGCGGTGACAGCGCGACGCGCGCGTACTGCGGTTCTGCGCGCGGAACATTTTGAGGCGCAGCGTGGTGGCGATCTTCTCCTGACTCCACATGCGCAGGATGACGAAGAGCGGCAGGATGAGCTGCAGCGGCACCCC
>JAPOLF010000110.1 GCA_029977305.1 bacterium
TGGCTGCTTGACCGTCGTATTCGACATTGCTTCGCAGTCGTACGTCACGTCGCTGCTCGATCGTGGTGACCTTGTTGGTGGCAACAGCTTGTTTCACAGCAGCTATGCCGTCGGTGAGATCATTGGGCCCGGACTTGCCGGGACGCTCGTCTCCGTCTTCAAGGCTCCGATGGCCGTCACCGTCGACGCCCTGTCCTTCTTGGTTTCTGGGCTGCTGATCGGCGGCATCCGCCATCAGGAGGCCGCCGTGGAGGCGAAACCAACGGACGTCCAGGCGTTGCGCGGTGAACTGGTCGAAGGACTGCGGGCGGTCCGCGACACCCCGATCCTGCGGACCCTCGGACTCGCCACCGGCGTCTGGAACCTCTTTGAAGGGGCACGCGACGCGATGCTCATCCTGTTCATCACCCAGACGTTGCAGGTGTCCGCGCAGGGTACCGGCATCATCTACTCGGTGGCTGCCGCAGGGTGGTTGGTCGGATCGATGCTGACCGGGATCGCGGCGGCAAAACTCGGGTTGGGTCGCGCGATCTTGCTCGGGGCGCTCCTCGTCATCCCCTGCGAACTGCTGATCCCGCTGGCAGGAGGTCCGCCGATCATCGCCGGGGCAATGGTTGCCATCGGCTACTTCCTCTCCGGCGTCTTCGGCCCCATCTATGACGTCAACCAGTACAGCCTCCGCCAAGCGATCACCCCGGATCACCTGCAAGGGCGGGTCTCGTCGGTGTTGCGCGTGATCATCCGGGGAACGGAACCGCTCGGTGCGCTGCTGGGAGGCGTGATCGCTGTCTGGTTCGGGTTGCGCGGGGCGATGTGGGCGGCGGTGGTGGGACCCCCGATCGCCATCGCACTGATCTGGTTCAGTCCGGTGAGGCATATGCGTGACATGCCATCATCCGACAGTGGCGCCTAGGCGCCTGCAGGCGGCAATGGGTCAGGCCGAGTGATCGTGCTGGTGATCTCGATGTGACGTCCGTTGGTGGACGCGGCGCTGACCGCTTCCATCACCTCGAGCACGTGGAGGGCGAGTGCACCCGAGGCCCGGGGTGCTCTCCTGGTGCGAAGTGCATCCGCCATGTCGCTCAACCCGATCCCGCGACCGTTCTCGGTGTTGGGGCGGGTGATGGCGACGTCCTCCCAATCGCCACCCATGGCTTTCCGGCGAATGGGCCCGCCGAACGTGTTCGGATCGGGCAGGTGCAGGGTGCCGCCGGAGCCGTACACCTCAAGTTCCGGGCAGGCACCCTCCGTCACATCGAAACTGGTCACCAACGTCGCGATCGGGCCGCTCGCGAAATCCAACACCGCCGCCTGATGCGTCGGAACCTCAACCGGGATCCGATCCCCCCTCCGGGGTTCGCTGGAAATCGTCCGCTCCGGATGACTCGCTCGCACAGAACCGGTGACCCGCCGCACGGGACCGAGCATCGCGACCAGCGCCGAGAGGTAGTACGGCCCCATGTCGAGCATCGGGCCACCCCCTGCTTGGTAATAGAAATCCGGTTGCGGATGCCACCGCTCATGACCCGGGGTGAGCATGAAGCCTGTCGCACCGATGGGGGTGCCGATGGCACCTGAGTCGATCATGTTTCGACCGGTCTGCAGTCCACCTCCGAGAAAGGTGTCAGGGGCACATCCAACCAGCACCCCATGGCGGGCTGCTTCTTGCATCAATGCCACCCCATCCGCATGGGTGGTGGCAAGCGGCTTCTCGTTGTAAACGGACTTCCCAGCTCGAATCGCCGCCAATCCCACCTCCGCGTGGGCGTTTGGCACGGTCAGGTTGAGAATGATCTCCACCTCAGGGTGCGCGAGGAGAGCGTCCACCTCCATGGGTTTGACCCCGAACTCGGCCGCGCGAGCGTCAGCCGCCGCGGGGACCGCGTCCGCGACTCCGATCACCCGCACGTTTCCCCAGACCGGCATGTTGGCCAAGTAGATGCCGCTGATGTAGCCGCAGCCGATGATGCCGACGCCGACGGGTTCGCCAATCGGCCGGAACACTGCCTGAAGGCTCGCCGAGGTCATGCATCCACCCCCGAACCAAGCAGTGACGCGGCCCACAACAAGCCGCGACGTTGCAGCTCCCTCGCCTCAGGGACATCGAAATCCCCGAGGGAATGTCCGAGGGAGCTGTAGAACACGCGGCCAGCCCCGTAGCGCCGCTTCCATGCCACCGGCATGGTCGTTCCGGCAATCCAGTCGCAATGCTCGCCAGTGAAGGTGGTGGTGGCCAGCACGTCATTGGATGGATCCACGTGCATGAAATATTGCTCCGACCTCATGTGGAAGGAGGGAATCCCTGCGACGATCGGGTCCTGTGGCGACGTGATCTCGACGCGGTAGTCGATGATGTCACCGGGGTGGGCCACCCATTGACCACCGACCATGAACTGGTACTCCGGGTTGTTGCGGAACGCGTCGCCCATGCCGCCATGCCAACCACCGATGCCGATTCCGGATCGGACCATGCTCAGCAGTGCCGCCTCTTGCTCGTCGCTGATCGTGCTCATCGTGAACACCGGCACGACCAGGCTGAGTCCACGAACCACGGAGTCGTCAAGCAGGCAATCCAGCGTGTCGCGAATGTCGACGCTCATGCCGGCATCGCGGAGCAGATCGGCAAACAGCCGAGCGGTCTCGTGAGGTTGATGACCTTCCCAACCGCCGGCGAGGACAAGGGCACGGACCACAGGCACGACCTTTCAGCGCAACCCTGCTGCGAGATCCGGATTATCCCTGTGCGGCGCTGTCACCGCTCGGCCAGCAACCGCGCTTGCTCCAGTGCCTCGTCGACGCCCGGGTTCTCCCACGGGCGCACCACGGTGGACCAGCGCAGGACCCCGGTGTCATCGATCAGGAAGAGCGCACGCTCGGTGTGCCCGAACTCCGGGTTGTAGACGCCATAGGCCTCGCTCACCGCCCCTTTCGGATGGAAGTCGGCGAGGAGCGGGAAGGGCAGGGCCTTTGCCTCGGCATAGGCGGCGTGGGAGTAGGTGCTGTCCACGGAGATGCCGACCACCTGCACCCAGTGCTCGGTGAGTTCGCCATGGCGAGCGGCGAGTTCGGCGAGTTGATCGCCACAGACCGGACTCCAATCCAGCGGGTAGAAGACGAGCAGCACCGGAGCCCCGCGGAGGTCGGTGAGGCTGACATCCTCCTCGGCGGCGTTCTGGAGGGTGAATTCCGGGGCGGGCGCGTCGGTGGCAGGGATCGTGCTCATCAAAGACCTTTCCATCGTGCGTGACTATCAAGTTGTCGCCGTCAGGCCTGTGCCGATCGGGCGTGCCTCGGTATCATTCCCGAGAAGGGGCCAAGCGCAACCAGAGGGCTGTATCCGTGGCCACGCCGAACCAGCCCAATTCATCGGGGTCGATCGAGCAGGACCCGTTGCCGGGACTCGATCTCTCCGGCGTGCCTGATGTGACCTCGGTCGCTGCCGGGAAGTCGGGCCTCGGGCGGATTCTGCCCTTCCTCGGCCCGGCCTTCATCGCTTCGATTGCCTACATGGACCCCGGCAACTTCGCCACGAACCTGCAGGGCGGCGCGCAGTTCGGCTACCTGCTGGTGTGGGTGATCGTCACTTCCAACCTGATGGCGATGCTGATCCAGACGCTCTCGGCGAAGTTAGGGGATCGCCACCGGCAAGAGCCTGCCGGAGATGATCCGCGACCGATTCCCGAGGCGGGTCTCCGTGACCTTGTGGATCCTCGCCGAGGTGGTGGCGATGGCCACCGATCTGGCGGAGTTCCTCGGGGCGGCGGTGGCCCTCAACCTCCTCTTCGGGATGCCGCTCCTCGCCGCGGGCATTGTCACCGGCATCGCCACCTTCGCGATCCTCGCCTTGCAACGCTTCGGGTTCCGCCCGCTCGAGGCGGTGATCGGCATCTTCGTCGGCGTCATCGCGGTCTGCTATCTGGTGGAGACGGTGCTCGGGCGACCGGATTTCGGAGCTGCCGCCGCATCGTTTCTGCCGCCGCGCTTCGCCGGGCCGGAGAGCGTGATGCTCGCCGCGGGCATTCTCGGCGCCACGGTGATGCCCCACGCCATCTACCTCCATTCCGCGCTCACCCAGAATCGGATCGCGGCGTGGACCCCGGAGGAACGCAAGCGACTCTTCCGCTTCGAGCAGATCGACATCTTCATCGCGATGGGCATCGCCGGGCTGATCAATCTCGCGATGCTGATGATGGCCGCCGCCACCTTCTGGGCGGGCGGGGTGCCCTACGGGGATGACTTGATCACCGAAGCCTACAAGACGCTGACCCCGATCCTCGGTGGCGCAGCAAGCACGGTCTTCGCGCTCTCCCTGTTGGCATCGGGGTTGTCCTCATCGGCGGTGGGGACGATGGCCGGGCAGGTCATCATGGAGGGATTCCTCAACTGGCACATGCCGGTCTGGTTGCGACGCCTGATCACGATGCTGCCCGCGCTGATCGTGATCGCCCTCGGCATCAATCCGACCACCGCGCTCGTGGTGAGTCAGGTCGTCCTCTCGTTCGGCATCCCGTTCGCGCTGATCCCCTTGGTGATGTTCACCCGCCGCGCTGACATCATGGGTGGACTGGTGAACCATCGCGTGACCTCCGTTGCGGCGATCGGCTGTGCTGCGGTGATCGTCTCGCTCAACCTGTTCCTGATCTATCAGACCCTGTTCGGCTGATCCGGGCACGACTGGAGTTCGGCATGACCCCGACCGCAACCCCCGCAACCCAACCATTTGTGCCGACCTGCGACATCCGACGGGTGTTGGTGCCACTGGATGGATCGTCGTTGGCGGAGGCGGCACTGCCTGCCGCGCGTGCGCTCGCGGAGTCGTGCGGCGCGACGGTGACGCTGCTCCACGTGATCGAGCGCGAGGCGCCGTCCACCATCCATGGTGATCGGCATCTGGACGACGAGCGATCGGCGGAGGTGTATCTGGCTGGGGTGGCGGCGACGTTCCCGGGCGCGACGGCCCATGTCCACCCCAACCCGGAGGGGGATGTTGCGAAGAGCATCGCCGACCATGCCGCGGAGTTTGGGAGCGATTTGATCGTGCTCTGCGCCCATGGGGAAGGTGGAGCAGGCGCGTGGCTGACAGGAACCAAGGCACAGCAGATCATCCGACGCGCCGCGCCCCCGGTGCTCCTGCTCCGCGAAACCGAGGACGGCGTGTTCCTGCCGTCGGGGGTCATCATCGCGCTCGACCTCGCGGCGCATGGGGATGCCGCGTTGGGGTGCTCGGCGACGCTCGCTGCCGCGCTCTCACTGCCGGTCACGTTGCTTGCGGTGGTGCCCACCAAGGCGACGCTCGGGAGCGCGCAGGCGACCACTGCCCTCTTCTCACCCAGCGCCTCGGCGGCCGCACTCGAACTCGAACATCAGGCGGTGGTGGCGCGGCTGCGCGAGATCGCGACCGCACTGCGGCATCAGGGGCTCATCGTGCGGGCCGAGGTGTTGCGCGGCGAGGCCTTGAAGCAGGTCGCGGACTATGCGGCGCGACACCCCGGACAGGTGCTCTCCGTGGCGACGCACGGCAAGACCGGAATGGATGCGTTCTGGAGCGAGAGCATCGGATCGCGCGTCGTCGGCCGGGTCACCAATCCGCTGCTGCTGGTGCACCCGACGATGTAGCGCGGATCGCTACCCCTCGGTGGCCCGGACGAGCAGCACCGGTACCTCGGCGTGGCGGGGCACCTCTTCGGCGACACTCCCCAGCAACCACCGCACCGGCCCGGATCGTCCGTGCGACGCCATGACGAGGAGATCCCCGGGGCGGGTCGCGCTGAGGATGCCATGGGCGGCGAACCCACTCCGCACTTCGGCGGTGACGGTGAGGCCCTGCGCCCGCAGATCGGCGGCGATCTTGTGGAGATAGGTCGAGGCCTCGTCTTGTTCCTGTTGCATCTCATCGCTGAGTTGGGCGTAGTCCATCGCCGCCTCTGGAGCACCAAAGCGGACCAAGGTGACGTCCGCCACCTCGACCAGATGCACCGGGATGTTGAGCGCCGCCGCGAGCGCGGCCCCCTCCTTGAGCGCGGCCTCTCCGCGTTGGGATCCGTCGAGCGCGATGACGATGCGGGTGTACATGGAGCCTCCTCTGGGTCTCTCAACGTGGGCGTGCGCTCGGCGGGAGTGAACGCGGCGTCAGCGGTCAGGATACCGGGTAGCCGAATGCCGCGAGGGGCTGCTCTAGCACGCGTTGCGCCACGGCTAGATCGTCGGGCGTGAGATCACGTTGCCAACGGCCGATGGAGGCCTCGACACTGCCTGCGGTGATGTGATCCGCGAGGTCATCGCGCTCGGCCAGTGCCGCTTCAAGCATGTGGGCGATGACTTCGTCACGGGCGTCGAGATCGAGGTAGGCGAGCAATGCCGTGAGCGTCGGGAGCGGCGCGTTGACCAGATCCTCGTAGCGGACGACATGGCACCGCCCCGCCTGCTTCGCCGCGACGTTCGCCAGTTGCACCGCACCATTGCCCATCGAGGCGAGCCACGCTTCCTCGGATTCGGCATTGGCACGACCGAAGTCGGCGCGGCCCTTGGTCGCATTGTAGGAGCGCATGCTCGCCCACATGTCGCGGAAATCGCGCACAAGGACGATCTCCTTGCCATTGGGCCAGACCTCACGGGCGAGATTGGCGTACTGGTCGGGGAAGGTCTTCTCCGCCCAGAACCTTGGCTGCTGCTGCCCTTGGGCGGCGGCGACCCGCTCGTACCAGCCATCGGTGGCGGCGATGGAGAAATCGGCGAGGAGGGAGCGGTAGCTGG
>JAPOLF010000111.1 GCA_029977305.1 bacterium
GGGCGCTGGTAGGGGCGTTCCTGATCGCGCTCGGCAGCGCGCTGCCGGCGATCGACGACGAGGTGAAGGCGGACAGCTACGCCCGCGCCGTCGCCAACGGCCTCGCCACCATCCAGAAGCTGGGCGGGGCCCAGCCCGGCGACAAGACGATGGTCGACACTCTCACCCCGTTCGTGAACGCGTTGGAGAAGGCGGCCGGGCAGAACAGCCGGCTCGCCGAAGCCTGGCGACAGGCCCTCCCCGCGGCGCAGCAGGGGATGGAATCCACCAAGGAGATGGTGAGCAAGCGCGGTCGGTCGTCCCGACTGGGTGATCGCACGGTCGGCCATCTCGATCCGGGCGCGACGTCGATGTACGAAATCCTGATGGCGTTCGGCAAGGCGTTTGACGAGGGCAAATAGGGCGCAAGCCTCACGGGAGGACGATGGGATGAGCTATGTCATCGCGGTCGGCGCGGACAATGCCGGGGCCGATCTCAAGAACGCCCTGAAGGTGCATCTTGCGCGGAAGGGGTTTGAGGTGCGCGATTTCGGCGTGCCGGACAGCGGGGACGACCGCGCCTACCCGCACGTCGGGTTGGATGTCGCCGAGGCCGTCGCGCGGGGCGATGCGAAGCGCGGGCTGCTGGTGTGCGGCACCGGGATCGGCATGGCGATCACTGCGAACAAGGTGCCGGGCATCCGCGCCACCACCGCGCACGATGCGTACTCGGTGGAGCGCTCGGTGTTGTCCAACAACTGCCAGGTGCTGACGCTGGGAGCTCGCGTGATCGGCCCGGAGTTGGCGAAGAAGCTGATCGACGAGTGGGTCTCGCACGAGTTCGACGAGACGTCGGCCTCGGCCGCGAAGGTCGCGGTGATCAGCGAGTACGAGACGACCCACGGGCGCGATCCGCAATCGGTGGGCAGCTGCTCCTGATCGGCACGCAGTGATGACACGACGCCCCGGAGGTTGCTACCCTCTGGGGCGTCGACGTCTCCGGATGGGGTGAACCGGGGTGAGGGTTGAGAGATGAAGACCGACCGCACGAGCGCCTTCAGTGACGGGATCTTTGCGATCGCGGCGACCTTGCTGGTGCTCGACATCCGGCTGCCTGATCCCGCGAATCCCCATCTGGTTGAGGCACTGCTTCAGGAATGGCCGGCGTATCTCGGGTACTTCGCCTCCTTCGCGGCGATCGGCATCGTCTGGGTCAACCATCACGCGCTGGTGGATTGCCTGGCGGGGGTGAATCGGACGCTCCTATTCCTGAATCTGCTGTTGCTGATGACGGTCGGATTGGTGCCATTCCCCACCGCGTTCATGGCCGCGGCGTACCGCGAGCACGCCGGACTCGGGGTGGCGACGGTGCTCTACGGCTTGTCGATGCTGGCCATGGCCTCGGTCTTCGCGGCGACCTGGACGTATCTGGTGATGCGCTCCCCGCAGCTGCTGAAGCCCGAGGTGCGCAACGAGCGCTCCCGGATGCGGAAGGCTTGGTTGGGGGTCGTGCTGTACCTGATCACGATCGGGATCGCCCTGTTCCTGCCGCCGTTGGCATTCGGGATGTACCTCGCCATTGCGGCATGGTTCGTGTTCCCGGGGCGGCACGCCCCGGCGGAGCCGATCGGCCCGTCCGCCTGAATCCATTCCGGCAGCGAGTTCGGGCGCGAATGCGGGACGCCGCAGGGGTTTACTTCACCCCGTTTGAGGCGTACTATCTGTTCATCTGAGCGGCTGGTGCTGATCCCCGCCTCAACACTCGTTCGTTGCGCACCGCCGTGTTCTGCCGCGACCTGAAGATGGAAGGACGGCCCCCGCATGGCCCCGACCGAACTGCCCGACAACGCCTCGATCCGCGCCAGCCGATTGATCGCCGAGGCGCTCGTGAAGCGCCAAAGCCCGACCCGGATTGCGCAGAAAGCGCGTCGCCACGGGATTTCCCGCGAACTGGCGCGTACCATGGTGATCGCCTGCGGCGCGACAAGCATGGAGCCGCACGATCAGCGTGACGGCGAGGGCGCCACTAGGGTCTGATTGGCGGAAAACCCCGTTCTGATGCCGATTCTGACGGCCTAGAGCGTTGACCTCTCGAGGATTCCCGTGCTATCCTGCGGCGTCTCGACGGGAGGTCTCGTCGGACGGGAACGTTGTGTCCTTCGGCGGCTCTGTGGCCTGTCCCCCGGCTCGACATTCCGATGTGTTGCACAAGGGTCAGCCTCCTTGTTGGGAGGCCGTGCGTTGGATGGCCCGTGATCGTAGGTTGTGGAGGTCTGTACCGTGATCAGTCTTCGACTCAAGCGCATGGGTTCCAAGAAGCGCCCCAGCTACCGCATCGTCGCGGCCGACAGCCGGTCGCCGCGTGACGGGCGGTTCATCGAGGCGTTCGGGATCTATGATCCGATTGCCACCCCGAAGGTGGTCCGCATCGACCACGATCGCGCCAAGCACTGGCTGAGCGTCGGTGCGCAGCCGAGCGAGACGGTGCACGCGCTCTTCGCCAAGGAGGGCTTGATGCCGGCCCCGGCGATGAAGCAGCGCGGCAAGAGCGCCGCCGCCGCGGACGCCGAGTAGGCACGTCGCCGCACGTCCCGCATGGGAGCCTCGCATGAACACTGATCCGCAGGATGTCGAACTCGAAGAGGAGTTCGACGAGGACATCGACAACGGTTGGGTGTCGGAGGCTCCGTCCGGGGACGCCGCGCTCCAACTGCAGGAGTTGATCCAGTTCCTCGCCAGCAATCTCGTCGACGACCCGGAGGTCGTCGAGGTCTCGGCGAACCAGCGCGGCGGCAGCGTCTTCGTCACGCTGCGCGTGCCGGAGTCCGAACTCGGCAAGGTGATCGGGCGACAGGGCCGCATCGCACGCGCCATGCGCACGGCACTGATGATCGCGGGATCGCGGCACCACGTCCGCGCCTCGTTGGACATCGAGGGCTAAGGGCGCGTTGGCTGACAGCAGCAACGATTCCGAAACACCGGGAGGCGGTGGCGCGACGAGCGCGACCCCTCCCGGTGGTCGTTCCTCCCGGCCGCGTCGTGCGCAGGGGACCGTGGTGAAAGCCACCGGCACCCCGGGTTCGCGGCCGCCCGTGCGTCGGTCCTCCGGGCCGAAATCGCGTCGCCTCATCGAGACCGCGGGCCCGACCCCGGGGACCCCGATCGCGGACGTCCGCCTGATGGTCGGGACGATCGTCGGGGCGTTCGGGGTGCAGGGCGAGGCGAAACTGAAGCCGGCGACGGATCATCCGGAGCATCTGGCGAAGGTGAAGCAGGCGTGGTTCGGCGCCGACCCGCGGCCGAAACGCCTCCTCGGGGCGCGGATGCACAAGGGGATGGTGATCCTCCGGATCTTCGGGGTGACGACCCCGGAGGCGGTGGATGCGCTTCGCGGCACCGAGGTGCGCATTGCCGGTGCCGATGCGGCGCCGCTTGCGCCGGGAGAGTACTTCTATTACCAACTCATTGGCTTGCGTGCTGAGAGTGACACCGGCGCGTTGATCGGCACCGTCTCCGACATCATGGAAACTGGGGCGCACGATGTGTTGGTGATCACGCCCGAGGGCGGCGGGGCGGACATCTTGGTGCCGAACCACCCGTCCTACGTGCGCGAGATCGATCCCGCGGCCGGGCGGATGGTGGTCACGCTTCCCGTTTACGAGTAACTGAACCGCAGCACGGCGAGAAGGTCGCGCCAATCGTCCACCTCCGGACGACGGGGCGGCGTCACGCTCAGATGGGTCACGCCATAGGCCGCCAACTGAGACATGCGCGTTTGCACATGGATCTGATCGCCGGTGATCGCGAGCTCTTCCACCAGTGCGAGCGGAATGGCCTCGGCGGCCGCGGCAAGATCCTCGCGGCGCAGGCCGGTGAAGCCGTCTCCGCGGGCGAGGTGGGCGTCGCGCTGCAACCGGCGCCGCACCTCCGCGAGGATCGCCCCCGTGTCCCATGAGGGATGCTCGAGCAGGCGTTCCATGCCGGGCAAGCTGCCGATGAGCGCGAGCGACCGACGTTGCCGGAGCAGGGCCGTGCGGGTCTCCTCTGGGGTGACGGTGAGGGTCACGGGCGTGCGCAGCACGACCCACGGAATCTCCGCAGACATCCCCGCAGCGCGACGATGGTCGCGCACGGATCCGAGGATGCGCTGGATCGCGGTGTCACTCGTGTGAGCGTTGAGGATGATGCCGTCGGCATGGGTGGCGGTGATCGCGATCGCACGCGGACCGGTGGCGGCAATGAGGATCGGTGGGGCGGCCTGCGCGGGGCGGACGGTGCGCTCCCAGCCGCGGACCGGGAAGACGGTCGCCTCCGGAAGCGCGGCGTGTTGCTCAGGTGTCCACCATTGGCGGAGGAGGGCGATGGTCTCGGTGAGCGCGGCTGGCGGATCGAGGTCCTCCATGCCGAGGCCGTGCATCAGCCAGTCCCGCTGTCCGGTGCCGAGTCCGAGCACGGCCCGTCCACCGGATAGGCGATCGATCGTGGCCACGGAGGCGGCGAGGGTGTTGGGGTGGCGAGCCCATGGGGTGGTGACCCCGGTGCCGAGGTGGGCGTGCGCGGTGCGGGTCGTGATCGCGCCGAGGAGGGCGAAGGCGTCCCAGCCCTCGAGATCCTCGGAGACCCAGATGGCATCGATGCCGGCGGCGTCCGCGGCTTCGGCGTGAGCGAGGGAGAGGGCTGGGCCCTCGGCGGGGTCACCGCGGGTCCATGCGTGGTGGGTGAGATCGAGGCAGAGGCGAGGCCACGGCCGGGTGGGGATCACCCCGCGCTGCGGTAGTAGACGACGATGCCGCCGCCGCGCTCGTCGCCGATGCGGACCACCTCGCCGGTGCTGCCGTCATGCATCGGGAATGCCTCGCCGCGGTTCAGGGACTCGGCGCGATCCGGCTCGACGATGGTGGCGAAGAGCTCGTGGCGCGGGCACTCCCAGACGCCGGGGTGGCTGTCGAGCGGCTTCATCCGGTGCTTGTCCCGCGGATGGGTGCGGCCGATCTCGCAGAGGGGATTCGGCAGCGAAGTCGTGGAGTCCATGGGTGCGTGACGCTCCTGCATGTGTGAACCGGGTGCGTTGGGGGGAGTATGCCACCGGTTGCGCGGTCGGGGAATCCGTGGCGTGCGATCATCCGCTACGGAACGTGATTCGCGGGAGCGGGAGCAGGCGTGACGGAGCCAGTGGCAGCGCAGGAGGCGGACGATCGCTCGGCGGTCGAGCGGTTCGGTCCGGAGATCGCGCAGATCGTGGTCGTGCTGTTGTGGGCATCGACCTTCATCGTCTCGAAGGCGATCTTCACCGAAGTGCCGCCGATGCCGTACATCGTCATCCGCTTCGTGCTGATGACCGGGTTGGCGTTCGGGGTGATGCTGCTGCGGCAGCCGAAGGGACGGCGCGGCATCGAGCGGGTGGACCTGTGGCGGTTCATCGCGGTGGCGGTGACCGGGTACACGATCTATCAGTTGACGTTTGTCTTCGGGTTGGAGCGGACGTCTGCCTTCTCGAGTTCGCTGCTCGTGGCGATGGTCCCGCTGTTCACCGTGCTGATCACCACCGCGATGGGGGAACCGACCCCGGGCCGGGCGTGGGTCGGATTGGCGATTGCGATCTGCGGTGCGGGCATCTTCCTCTGGGACAAGCGCGGGATGGGCGGCGGCACGCTGGTGGGAGATGGCCTGTCGCTCCTGGCGGCGGTGGCGTTCGCGGCGTACGGGGTGCTGGCACGTCCGTTGGTGGTGAAGTACCCGGCGGACACCTACACGGCGTGGACGATCCTGCTCGGCTCAATCCCGCTGGCGCTGATCGGGATGCCTGCGACGCTCCGGTTCGATTGGCGGGAGCCATCGCAGCTGGCGTGGGTCGGGATCATCTGGATGGTGATCTTCCCGGTCTATGTGGCATATCAACTGTGGAACTGGGCGATCAAGATGCGCGGCGTCGGGCCGGCCACGGCGTTCGGATTGATGGTTCCGGTGGCGAGCGGGCTGCTCTCGTGGTTGATTTTCGGCGAGACCTTCGGGTTCTGGAAGATCCTCGGCGGGACCCTGGTGTTGCTCGGGCTCGCGGTGGTGCGGCTGCCGATCGCGCAGATGGTGCGATCGCGGCGCCGGGTCGGTGGTGTCGGCGCGTGAGGTTCGTTTCGCATCCTCTGGTAGGCTAGACCCGGGTGGGGCCCACGGGCGCGCGGCGTCCGCGGAAGATCCGGGAGCGATGCGCGATGTCTGCCGATTCCGCGATGTACCAGACGATGCACCGGCAACCGAGCGACCTGCGCCGGTTGGTCGATGAGGGGTGGGAGCAGGCGGCGCAGGCTGTCGATCTGATCGGCACCTCGGAACGGGTGATCCTGACGGGGATTGGCACCAGCCTGCACGCGGCGATGGTGGGAGCGTGGCTGCTGCGGGCGGCCGGGATGGATGCCCGGGCGATCAGCGCCTTCGACCTCGCGCGCTACCCGGAGCAGTTCCCGCTCGGTGCCGATGACAGCGTCGTGGTCTTTTCGCACACCGGCGAGACGCGCTTCCCGGCTGAGGTCTCAGCGTGGTATGGCGCGGGCGACCCGACCGTGATCGCGATCGGCAGCCCGACCGCGACGCATCCGGGTGCGGTGCTGAGCCTGCGTACCACGTCGGTGGAGACAAGTGCGGCATTCACCTCATCGCAC
>JAPOLF010000112.1 GCA_029977305.1 bacterium
GATCGGCTGAACGAACGTATCTCCCAAGCGTGTCGCTTGCGACAAGATTGCCCATAGCCGACAGTACCTTGACCAGCAGCTTTGCCGTCACCCAGTGCTGTGGATTGATGCCAAGGCCTTGCTGATCTCGTCGGTGGTCCATTCGGGGAGTTCGCGCTGACTGCCATTTTCCACCAGCACGCATCCGTATTCCGCCGGTGTCAATTCGCCGAAGGCCACAAACGAGACACCCTTGCTCGCCGCGCGCGCGCACGCCTCAGCGACCGCCTCCGGGGCGACCGCGACCACGAGGGACCCCGACGCCAACATGCCGAGCGGATCCAAACCGAGCGCGTCCGCGATGGCAGCCGTCTCCGGATGCACCGGAATCGCCTCCCGTCGCACGATCACGCCGCATCCTGCCGCCTCGGCCAGTTCGCGCACCCCGGTGGCGATGCCGCCCTCGGTAGGATCATGGAACGCGTGGACGCCCGGCGTCCCGATCAGTGCGGAGACCGCATTGGCGACCGAGATGCCGGGATCGACCATCAGTCGCTTCGCGGAGGCGACAATATCCGGACCAAGGATCCCGGTGAGGGCCTCAGACCGCTCGTTCGCCAGGAGCGCGGTACCTTCGAGGGCGATGCTCCCCGAAAGCAGGAGCGCGTCTCCCGGACGTGCCGCACCAGGTCGCACCAAGGTCTCTCGGGTTGCCTCGCCGAGCATCATCCCGACGAGCACCGGGCGATCGACGCTGGTGGTGACCTCCGTGTGACCGCCAATCAATCCGATGCCGCGGCGGACGCAAGCCTCACCGAGTTGTCCGAAGAGATGCTCGACCTCTTCATCGGTGGTCCCAACCGGTAGCAATGAGGTGACCAGCAACCATTTCGGGGTCGCGCCGAGACAAGCGATGTCGTTGGCGTTCACGTCCACCAGGTAGGCGGGGGCATCGTGGGTGGCGAAGGTGATCGGATCGGTCTTCGCCACCAGGATGGCGGCGCCGATAGCAATCGCTGCGGCGTCTCGCCCGATCCCCGGTCCAACCAAGATGTCGCTGCCGCTCGCGCCGTGCGCAGCGATCAGGCGCGACAGCAGTGCAGCCGGAAGTTTGCCGACGTCGAGTCGGCTACCCCCGGGAGTGATTTCCACGATGCAACCTTTCGACGTGACGGGAGAATCGGGCCACCGCGCCCGATTTCCTGCAATTGCGCCCGGGTCCGGCGGACTAGAACGCGTCGTCCTCGTCCTCAGACTCCATGCTACCGAATTCGCTGTCAATCAGGCTGACACGGAGTTCCGCGTCGCGCAAGAGTTCTTCGCACCGCGCGGCCAATTTCAGGCCCAATTCGTACACCGCCACGGATTCCGCGAGGGTGAGATCTCCGCTTCGGAGCATCTCCACCGATTCCGCGAGCGCAGCCTCGACCGGTTCATAGTCCTTGGCTTTGAGTGCACGGGATAACTCCGCCAATCGTTCCTTGACCTCGGCCATCAGCGTCCTCCTCGAGGTGATCCGGGCGTCTGTTGGTGAATGGTGGCAGCAGCGCTGCCATCAGCCACCGTGATGCGCACATCCGCGCCGGGAACCATGTCTGACACCGAGCTGAGCGTGCGTCCCGAAGCGGCATCGGCGATCACCGCGTATCCGCGGGCAAGGACATCGAGGGGACTCAACGCGTCGAGCAATGAGGTTGCCTGCGAGACCGTCCCGCGTCGGCGGTTCAACAGCATCGTCACGATCCCGCTCAACGCTTGGCGCTGGGCGTCAAGGTTCGAGCGCGACCATTCGATGTGCTCCGAGGGAGAGAACGTCACCAACGCCTCAGATAATGCCGCCAGGCGATCGCCAGAGGCGGCGAGCGTCGATGCCATCATGGCTTCAATGAGGGTTCGACTTCTCGCGACATCACGCAAGATGTCATCGCGATCGAGCGACACCAATTCGGCAGCAACTGAAGGGGTCGCTGCGCGCACGTCAGCAACCATGTCGGCGATCGTGGTGTCGGTTTCGTGACCCACACCGGTGACCACGGGCACGGGAGACGCATAAATCGCCCGCGCCACAATCTCGGTGTCAAAGGCTGAGAGGTCCTCCTTCGACCCACCACCACGCGCGAGGATGATCACCTCGGCTCGCCCATCAGCGGCGAGCAGATCAAACGCATCACGGATGCTCTCTGGAGCCCCCTCTCCTTGCACTCTGGTCGGAGCCAAAAGGAGTTCGGTCATCGGATACCGACGCTCGAGCACGGTGCGTACATCGTGTAAGACCGCGCCCTGCTCCGAAGTGATGATGCCGATAAATTTCGGCCCGCGCGGAAGTGGACGTTTGCGGGCATCAGAGAACAACCCCTCCGCCTCGAGACGCATCCGGAGACGCTCCAATTCGAGCGAGACCAGTCCGATCCCCTGTCGCTGCACGACATCAACCTTCAGCGAGAGTTTGCCGAATGGGGCGTAGTAGTCGACGTAGCCGTGGACGCTGACCTTCTGCCCGTCTTCCGGGGTGACCCGTTGGCGCATCAGTGCAGTCTTGAAGAGGGAGCAGGGGAGTTTGACGTCACCATCAATGAGGTCGAAGTACATGTTGCCGCGCACATTGCGCGCGCCGCTCACTTCGCCCGTGACCCAGACATCAGACAGGATCAAGTCGCTGGCGAGGACCTGGTTCAAGTACTTGGCGAACTCCCCGACCGAGAGCTCCTGCACCTTTAGGCTCCGCCGATGCGGATCCGCACCAGCGGGGATCCGTACTCCACCGGTTGGCCGTTCTGGGCGACAACCTCGGTGACGACACCGCCGCGGTCGGCGGCGATCTCGTTCATGATCTTCATCGCCTCGATGATGCAGATGGTCTGGCCTGCGGCGACGACATCGCCGACCTCGACGAACGGCGGCGTCCCGGGCGAGGCCGAAGCGTAGAAGGTGCCGATCATCGGCGCGGCCACGGCGTGATCATTCGATGCTGCCACCGGTTCGGGAGTAGCTGCCTCGGCGACGGGCCACGGCATCGCCGCTGGGGCGGTGGCAGGCGCTCCGCCCCGCAATCGCACGCTGACGTCACCGAACGACACATCCAATTCGGACATGCCGCCTGATCGCATCATGGCGATCAGCCCGCGAACGAGGCTCTCGACCTCGGTCGAAGAGGGAACTGGGTGACGATCGTGCGATCCAGCCATTTAGCTCACCCGCTCGATGTACTCGCCGGTCCGCGTGTCGACCTTGAGTCGATCGCCGATGTTCACGAAGAGCGGCACCGAGACCACCAACCCGGTTTCGAGGGTGGCAGGCTTGGTCGCGCCACTGGCAGTATCGCCCTTGAGCCCCGGATCCGTCTCGGAGACCACCAAGATGACGGCCGTGGGCAGTTCGATGTCGATCGGCTCCTCGCCGAACACCATCAGATCGACGATGTCCTGTTCCTTGAGGAACTTCAGCGCCTCGCCGACCGCGGCCTCGTTGAGGAAGATCTGGTCGAACGACTCGGTGTCCATGAACACGTAGTGCTCACCATCCGGGTAGAGGTATTGCACGTGCCGGCGCTCGAGGCGGACAGCGCTGAACTTCGCGCCGGCCTGCACCGTGTGCTGCGTGAGCGCGCCGGTGCGGAGGTCGCGCAGCGTCATCCGGAGCTGCGCCGAGCCGCGACCCTGCTTGTTGTGCGAGAAGTCGACGACCTTGAGCAGCCGCCCATCCATCTCGAAGGTCGAGCCCTTGCGAATGTCACCCGTGTCGATCATGAGACCTGTGCGCTCCCTTCGTTCCTCGACGAAACCTTAGACCTGCCAGATCGGTGCATTGGTCAGAACCCGCGCACCATCCGATTCGATCACCACCACATCCTCGATCCGCACGCCACCCCACTCGGGGAGGTAGATGCCCGGTTCAATCGTCACCACCTGGCCGACGACCAACGGATCGGTGTTGCCTTCGCGCAGCGAGGGCGCCTCGTGCACCTTGATGCCCAGACCGTGGCCGAGACTGTGCGTGAAGCGATCCCCGTAACCCGCGTCCTTGATCACCGTGCGCGCCAACGCATCGGCCTCCCCGCCGGTCATTCCGGCTCGGATGCCAGCAATCGCGGCGCGATTCGCCGCCAGCACCGTAGTGTAAATGGTCCGCAGTTGCGCCGTCGGCTCACCCACCCAGACCGTGCGTGTCAGGTCTGCGTTATACCCGCGCACCCGAGCTCCCATGTCGATGATGATGGGTTCGCCCTCGACGATTTCGCGGCTCGATGGCTCGTGATGGGGCCGGGCGGCGTAGGGACCACTGGCGACGATCGTGCCAAACCCGGGGCCATCTGCTCCGAGGTCACGCATGGACTGGTCGAGCAGCGCGGCGATGTGCAGTTCGGTCATGCCGGGCTTGAGTTGCGCGGTGACGGTCTCCATCGCCTCGTCGGTGATTCGCATCGCCTCGCGCATCGTGGCGAGTTCCCCCGGATCCTTGGAGGCCCGCAGGGTGTCCACGTGGCTCCCGACATGAACGAAGGTGATCGCCCCGTCCGATCCCGTCTCGAAACCCTGGAGCGACGCCACCGTCAGGGCATCCTCCTCGATCCCGACGTTGCGGTATCCCGCCTCTTGCAGGCGCTTCCCAACGGCCTTCGTCCACGGCCGCCCCCAATCGGCGGCTGAGACTTCCGGGGCAACCAGTGCCTCGGCCATCGGCAGATTCACGATGCTGGTGAGAAACACCGCCCCCGACGAGTCGACCAACAGCACCCCGGACGATTCGTCCGGTCCGTGGTCGTCGGTGTGGAATCCGGAGAGGTAGGAGCGGTTCGCGGGGTGGCTCACGATCACGGCATCGAGGCCTTGGTCGCGAAGCAGTTGCTGGGCACGCTCGATGCGGCCGGCGACGGATGCGGCTTTCTGGGTCATGAAGAGGCTCCAAACAGGTAACGCACAGCCAACAGATAGCCGTCCGGACCGAATCCCGCGATCTGTCCAATGGCAACCGGTGCCACCACTGAATGATGCCGGAATTCCTCCCGCGCGTGAATGTTGGAGAGGTGCACCTCGACGGTTGTCACCCCGACGCTGCTGATCGCATCGCGCAGGGCAATGCTGTAGTGGGTGAGCGCACCGGGATTGATGATCATCCCGCGCGCGGTCGGACCATGCTGCTGGATCAGGTCAACCAACTCTCCCTCATGGTTGGACTGGAATGCCAACACCTTGGTCTCGGCAGACAACGTGTGAACGAGGGCCCGCACCGAGTCTTCGATCTCAGCCAACGTCACGGTCCCGTAGACACCCGGTTCCCTCGTGCCGAGCAGATTGAGATTCGGTCCATTGAGGAGCAGAAGCGATCCCGTCGATTTGCTCATCGGTTCATCCTCATGCCTGCGTACCCGCATTATCCCAAGACGGGGTCGACTTCCATGATCCGGCGCAACTCGATGATCTGGTCCCGAAGCAACGACGCCTTCTCGAATTCCAGATCCTTGGCGGACTTCTTCATCTGCGATTCCAAGTCCTTGACCATCCGCAGCAGTTCGTCCCGGGGAATCGAAGCGATCGCCCCGGCGGTGGCACCACCGGCTTGGTACTCCGGGCGCTCCTCCGCCACTGCCTTGACCCGATCCGTGAGGTCTTTGATCTCCTTGACGATGCTCCGTGGCTGAATCCCGTGCGCCTCATTGTGCGCGATCTGGATGGCACGCCGCCGATACGTCTCGTCAATGGCCGCCTGCATCGAGCGCGTCATCTTGTCCGCGTACATGATGACCTCGCCGTCGACGTGCCGCGCAGCACGCCCGATGGTCTGGATCAGCGATCCCTCAGACCGGAGATATCCCTCCTTGTCCGCGTCGAGAATCGCCACCAAGGAGACCTCGGGCAGGTCAAGCCCCTCTCGGAGGAGGTTGATCCCCACCACCACGTCGTACACCCCGAGTCGCAGATCCCGCAGGATCTCGATCCGCTCGAGGGTGTCGATCTCGCTGTGCAGGTAGTGGGTGCGGACGCCACTTTCCTTGAGGTAATCCGCAAGATCCTCCGCCATGCGCTTGGTCAGGGTGGTCACCAAGACGCGGTGGCCCAGCGCGATGCGCCGATTGATCTCCCCGAGCAGGTCGTCAATCTGCCCCTTGGTCGGGCGCACGGAGATCGAGGGATCGATCAACCCGGTCGGCCGGATCACTTGCTCCACGACCTTCTGCGCGTGCTCTTTCTCATATGGCCCGGGGGTCGCCGAGACAAAGACCACTTGATTCAGCATGCGCTCGAACTCATCAAAGGTGAGCGGGCGGTTGTCTCGCGCCGAGGGCAGCCGGAATCCATGCTCGACCAACACATCTTTGCGCGAGCGATCTCCCGCATACATGCCGCGCACTTGCGGCAGGGAGATGTGGGATTCGTCCACGAAGAGCAGGAAGTCATCCATCCATCCATCCATCCATCCATCCATCCATCCATCCATCCATCCATCCATCCATCCATCCATCCATCCATC
>JAPOLF010000113.1 GCA_029977305.1 bacterium
GTACGACCCGCGCGGGTCGTTCCCGGATCGGATCAATGGTGAGTCCGTCTTGCTCGAGCCGGTGGCTGCAGGCATGGATGACAGCGAGTTGCTGGATCTTATGCAGCGACATGTCGCGGAGACCGGCAGCGCCACCGCTGCGGGCATTCTTGCGCAGTGGGAGACCGAGCGCGGCAAGTTCTGGCAGGTGATCCCGCGCGCAGCGCTGGCGGCGAAGGTCGAGGAGCGCGTGGAGGAAGAGGCGACGCAGGGCGTCGCAGACTGAGTCTCAGCACCACAAGCATTGACAGCAGGCGCCGGCTCCTTGTGGGCCGGCGCCGGTGTTTGCACAGGGGTGGAGGGTTGCGGATACCATCGGCGCATGGAACGGCGAGGCGAGGCGATCGATGGCCGATGAGTATGGGGTCCTGCGCGGGCGTGCAGTGAAGGCGCGGGCGGAATGGCGGAACGACACCCCCCACTACCAGTTGCTGGTGGAGACCGAGCACGGGTTCTTTCGGGCGGCCATCAACGTCAAGTCGAATGCGGGGCACCGTGACGATGCCGAGCTGCTGTACCTGATCGACGACACCTTTCGACATGCGATGGTCGATGCGATGCGCGATCTGCGCGTGGGGTTCACGCCGGTGCCATCCCAGCCGAATGGGTTGGCCTTGGACTATGTGCGGGGGAACCTGTTCGACCATGTCCACCTGCGGCGGATCCCGGCGCATCTGCCGGGGCCGATGAATGATCTGAACGACGGGTTGGATCATCTGGTGCAACAGGCGATCCGCGATCCGCGGCACAGCGTGTTCGTGTTCGGGACACGGTGGGGGCCGGAGCACCACCAGCGGGATGAGGTGTTCGGGTTCACCCCCGGGAACGGGGTGCACGACATCCACATGCGGCAGGGGAACAGTGATCGCCACCGGCATGACAACGGGGTCTGGCACGACGGCGGGGTGTTCTTCCACTCACCGGATGATGATTGCTGGACCGCGGTCTTCCTCGCCTTCCAGTCGCAGTCATGGCAGACCGATGAGCGCGGTGATCCGATCCATGGTGAGCATCGTGTGCCGCGCGGAGAGCGGGTGCACGCGGAGACTGCGGAGCCGTTGGTGCGGATCATCGCGGCGGTGGTGAGCCCGGAACCGGGGAACCCAGCCGGGGAGACAGTGACGCTCTTGAACACGTCCCCCGAGGCATTGGCGCTGGACGGGTGGGAGCTCGCGGACAAGGCGAATCATCGCCAGCAGTTGAGCGACACCATCGGTGCAGGAACGACGCGTGTCATCCGCTTGGCGCGGGGGTTGGACT
Source organism: bacterium (assembly GCA_029977305.1). Taxonomy (GTDB): domain Bacteria; phylum Chloroflexota; class Chloroflexia; order Thermomicrobiales; family UBA6265; genus CADCWF01. The sequence goes on from JAPOLF010000113.1 coordinate 1,300, forward strand.
TGAGCTCGGAGGGCGGAACGATCACGCTCTTCGATGATGCGGGATTGAAGGTTGATGGCGTCGCCTACACGCGACGCGAGGCGCGACGGAAGGGATGGACGATCGCGTTCTAGGAACGGGTGGTGGTTGACCCCGATAGATGTCGGGGCGATGCTGCACCATGCACCGCAGGTGCGTGGACATCAGGATGAGATGGGAGTGTGTGCAATGGCTGAACCGACACGGAAGGAACTGCTGGCGCTGTACAAGCGGGGGCCGTTGGCGCTGCGGAAGGCGCTGCTCGGATTGACCGCAAAGGATCTCGATGCGCGTCCGATCAAAGGCGAGTGGTCGATCCGCGAGATCGTCTGCCACTTGGCAGATGGTGAGCAGATCTCCGCGGTGCGGTTGCGGCGCCTGCTCGTCGAGGACGCGCCCCTGCTGCCGGGGTATGACGCCGCGGCGTATGCGAAGAAGGCGCGCTACGAGAAGATCCCGATGCCGGTGGCATTGGCGGCGTTCGAAGGTGCGCGTGGGATGTCCTTCGTGATCCTGAGCAACCTCTCGCCGGCGGATTGGAAGAAAGCCGGCACGCACAGCGAATACGGCCCGTACAGCGTGGATCGTTGGGTGCAGGCGAATGCCAACCACGTGATGAATCACATCAAGCAGATCATGGAAGTGCGCGAGGCACTGGGCAAGGGCCCGAAGAAGGTGGCTGCGAAGAAGGCCGCGGTGAAGAAAGCCGCGACAGCGAAGTCCGCCACCGCGCCAGCCGCGAAAGCCAAGGCGAAGACGGCGGTAACCAAAGCAGCGGCAGCCGCAGGGAAGGCAGCCAAGAAGAAGTAGCGGCGACCTCACCGGTTGGAAGAAGAAGGGCTCAACGGCGCGCGCGGTGACCCGCGCGAGCCGTTGACCCATGGGCGCGTCGGCGCGATGCTTTGTCGGGCACGCTTGGTGCTTGAATGGAGTTGCAGGGAGGAGTGACAGGATGGCGGAGCCGACGCGCAAAGAGTTGTTGGCGGTTTACAAGCGGGGGCCGCTCACGCTCCGCAAAGCGCTCATCGGGTTGACCGCGAAGGACCTTGACGCGCATCCGATCAAAGGTGAATGGTCGATCCGTGAGATCGTTTGCCACCTGGCCGATGGCGAGCAGATCTCGGCGATCCGCCTGAGGCGATTGCTTGTGGAGGACCAGCCGCTGCTGCGCGTTCGCATCGATCCTGCGGCCTACGCGAAGAAGGGCCGCTACGACAAGATTCCGCTGCCGGTGGCGCTCGCTGCGTTCGACGGTGCACGCGGCATGTCGTTCGCGGTGCTGAGCAATCTCTCACCGGCGGACTGGAACCGGGCGGGGACGCTCAGCGAGCACGGTCCGTATTCGGTGGGGAACTGGCTGCAAGCGAATGTGAACCACTTGGCGGCGCACATCGCGCAGATCATGGAATTGCGCGAGGCACTGGGCAAGGGCCCGAAGAAGGCTGCTGCGAAGAAGCCCACTGCTGCGAAGGCGGCGGCCGCGAAGAAGGTCGCGGCGGCCAAGGCAGCCGCACCGAAGGCGGGAGCGAAGAAGCCAGGCGTCGCGGCGAAGGCGGCAGTTGTCAAGAAAGCGGTCGCGGCGAAGAAGACCGCTGCGAAAAAGGCTTAGGGGCGAGCGACACCCGTACTCAACTCGAGAGCGGTGCTTCGGCACCGCTCTCGGTGTTTGCGGCGCGGTGCCAACCGGTATCAAGGGCGCGGCCGGCGGCGACGAGGAGCATTCCAAGTCCGGCGCCCCAGAGCCAGGCGCCGAGGACATCGCTCGGCCAGTGGGCCCCGAGGCTGACACGACTCCAGCCGACGGCGATTCCGAAACCGATGAGGAGGACTTGCGCGATGCGGCAGCCACGCGGATGGGTGATCAGGCGCGGCATGACACCGGCGAGGGTGACGGCGATCAGCATGCTGCCGAAGGTGTGGCCACTCGTATATCCGTAACCAGATTCCTGTTCGAAGACGGCGACGATGGAGGGATCGGGGCGAGGGCGGGTGACGAAGTCCTTGTGCAGCAGGTTGATCGGGCGGACGAAGAGGAGGGCGGCGACGGTCAGCGCGGATGCCCACTCGCGTTTGAGGAGAAGCAGGACGCCGACGATCAGTGCGAGCAGGCCGGTGACGGCGTAATTCCCGAATAGATCGAGGGCTTTCGCGATGGGCACGGCATGCAAGTGGGCCTGCACCCACAAGGCGACCGGGGCATCCCATTGGAACGGTTTGCCCCGCGCGGCGAACCACGAGCAAAGGATGCCGAGTCCCCAGGTGATGGCACCGGCGATGGCGAGACGGCCCGGAGCGATGGTCGGGACACTGCTGGTGGGGTGTGCCGAAATGTCCACGGGCGGTTGGGGCATGGGCGGCGTCCTTGTGCGGAAAGCATGACGAATGCGGGTTGACAACTCGCGGGGTGGATCGTACCTTGCCCATGCAGTGCGACGAGGGTCGCACGCAGCGACTGACGAGGTCATCTGTGCTTCACCAGCCGTCCCCGCGACGCCGACCTACCCGCCGAACGGGCGCTCCCCGTTCGAAGCGGTAGTTTTTTGCACCCTTTGGGGTGCATCGAGATTCGGCAACGCAGAGGAAGGCTAGTCGCGTGATCACTCCCCTGATTTTCCATTGTGAGCACCACCCGTGGAATCCTGCGCAGGCAGGAGTTGCGGCGTGTGTGGCGGCGGATGGACCGCCGGCCGGAGACGAAGCCGACGCGGGGCAGATGAGATGAGCACCACTTGCGGCGGGGTCCGCTCCCGCCATCCGTTGGGGCCGTCAGTGCGCAGACGCAACCGTCCAGCGCGCTGACGGCCGAACACCGGACCGGACAGCGCGAATCAACCGCACAACCGAAGAGTTCCTCGCCGCATGGTGCGGCGGATTGCCCGTGATGACGGGGACCAGTAGCGAGCGGCGACGCTCAAGCGATTCGGGGATGGTGGAAGCCCGAAGGGAAGTCGCCCTTGTCGAACGCGCCCCTGAGCGGCCGGCCGAAGAAGGCGCACAGGCGCAAGTAGGCTCGGGTGGGTGGCTCCCACGAGACAAACAGCCGAGAGAGGTGTGGCGACGGGATGTTCCCGGGTCGTCGCGCAAGAAGGGTGGTACCACGGGGCTACGTTCCTCCCGTCCCTTCGGTCCGGTTGCGGCATGCCGCACCGGCGCCGGGCGTCATGCCGCAGGCATCCGAAGGGAGTCAGTCATGGTCGAGGCACACGCAGCCAAGGGTCACCAGCACACGAGCAGCAACCTGAGTGCAGTGCAGCCGCCGGCGGATCCGCTGGCGGGGATGGAGCCACGCGTCCTGTCACTGGGCGGGACGGTCGGGGGACCGCTGCCGACATTCACCATCAGCACCCAATTGCAGGGACGGTCGATCCTGACGGACACCGACCTGACGCCGGACGAAATCGCCATGGTGATCGACACCGCGATGAAGCTGAAGGCGCAGCGCAAGGCAGGCAAACCGCAGGCCTATCTCACCGGCAAGACGATCGCGATGCTGTTCCAGCATCCGAGCACGCGGACCCGGGTCTCGTTCGAGGCTGGCATGGCGCAACTCGGGGGACAGGCGCTGTTCCTCGGGATGAACGATCTGCAGCTGAAGCGCGGCGAGACGATCGCGGACACCGGTCAGGTGCTGAGCCGGTACGTGGACGCGATCGTGGCCCGGGTGGCGCTGCACACGGACATCATGGAGCTGCAGGAGGCGTCGTCGGTGCCGGTGATCAACGGCCTGACCGACCGGGCCCATCCGATGCAGGCCCTGTGCGACCTGATGACGCTGCAAGAGCAATTCGGGACACTGAAGGGCGTGACCCTCGCCTATCTCGGTGACGGGAACAACATGGTGCAGTCGCTGCTGCTGGCCGGTGCCGCCATGGGCGTGAACCTGCGGGTGGCGACCCCACCGCAGTACGCGCCGAACCCGGAGATCGTGCAGCAGGCGGAATGGCTCGCGGCGACGAGCGGCGGTGGCGCATCGGTGCTCGTGACGGATGATCCGCTGCTCGCGGCCTCTGGCGCCGATGCGGTGTACACCGACGTGCATGTTTCCATGGGACAACTCGATGGGGCGAAGCGGGCCGTGGCGCTTGCGCCGTACAAGGTGACCGATGCGGTCATGGCCGAGGCGAAGCAGGAGGCGGTGTTCATGCACTGCCTGCCGATGCACCGCGACGAGGAGGTGGCGGCGTCGGTGGCGGACGGGCCGCAATCGATCATCTTCGACCAGGCCGAGAATCGGTTGCACATCCACAAGGCGGTGTTGCTGCATCTGTTGTGCAGCGCGCCGCAGGGGCTGTAGCCATGCATCAGGAGACGGGTTACGCCGTTCTGGAAAACCTCCCGATGCCGGCAGCGGTGACGGAGGGGCGGCTGCGCGGGCGGAGCGTCCTGACGGACGCAGACCTCGACGCGGCGGACATCGCCGACTTGCTGGCGACCGGGGCATGGTTGAAGGCACTGCGTCAGGCAGGGGTGCCACATCCCTATCTGGCAGGGAAGACGTTGGGGATGATCTTCCAGCATCCGTCGACGCGGACGCGGAATGCGTTCCAAGCGGGGATGGATCAGCTCGGCGGGCACGCGACGTTCATCGGGACGCAGGAGTCGCACCTGACGCGCGGTGAGACGCTGCAAGACACCGGGGCGATCATGAGTCGGTACGTCGATGCGATCGCTGCGCGGTTCGGGAAGCATGCGGATCTCGAGGAGTTTGCGAGCGGGGCATCGATCCCGGTCTTCAACGCGCTGAGCGAGCGCTGCCACCCGATCGAGGCGCTGAGCGACCTGCTGACCTTGCAGGAGCGGTTCGGGGTGTTGCAGGGATTGCGCTTCGCCTATCTCGGCGATGGCAACAACGTGTGTCACTCCCTCCTGGTGGCGACCGCGACGATGGGGATGCACACGGTGGTGGCATCACCGGAGAAGTATCAGCCGGATGCCGCAGTGGTGGCCTTGGCGCGGGATCGGGCGATGGCTTCGGGTGGGTCGGTGACGATCACGGAGGATCCGGTCGTCGCGGTGATGGGCGCCAACGCGGTCTACACCGATGTGCATGAAAG
>JAPOLF010000114.1 GCA_029977305.1 bacterium
GGTGAATCGCGCAGATCGTCGGTCCCTTCCTTGAACGCCAATCCCCACAGCCCGATCACCTTCCCGTCGAGTCCGCCCAGCGCCGCCTCCGTGCGCGCCACGAACCGGCGTCGGGCATCCGCGTTGATCTCCAGCACCGCGCGCAGCAGCCCCGGATGCAGTCCAGCACCCTCCGCCATTCGTGTCAGTGCCCCCAGATCCTTCGGGAAGCACGACCAGCCGAAGCCGATCACCGCCTGCAGGAATCGTGGTCCGATCCGTGGGTCCCGCCCGATGCCATCCGCCACCACGGTCACATCTGCACCGAGCCGTTCACACAGCCGCGCGATGTCGTTGATGAACGAGATCTTCGTCGCGAGAAACGCATTGGCCGCGTACTTGATCAACTCCGCACTTCGGTGGTCGGTGATGATCACCGGCGCATCGATCCCCGCATAGAGCCCTGCCACCGCCTGCGCCGCCTCCCGGTCATCCGCACCGAGCACGATCCGATCCGGATGCAGGATGTCGTGAACAACTTGCCCCTCACGCAGAAACTCCGGATTCGAGACCACCCGGACCGCGACACCCTCCGGGGCCGCCGCGCCGAGCATGTCGGTCACCAGCTCCGCCGCCCCAACCGGCATCGTGCTCTTGTTGACGAGGATCGTCTGCCCGCCGGGGACGAGATGTTGCCCCACCGCCGTGGCCGCGGCCCGCACCTGCCGGAGATCGGCCTCTCCGTCGGAGAGTGAAGGGGTCCCCGTGCACAGGAACACGAAGGCGCTTCCCGGGACCGCCTCGGCATAGTCCGTCGTGAACCTCAGTCGCCCACTCGCGAGTCCCTCGCGAAGCAGCGGCTCGAGCCCCGCCTCGAACACCGGCGACGCACCGGCATTCAACGCCGCGACCCGGTCGGCATCGATGTCGAGTCCGATCACCTGATGGCCGAGATGCGCAAGTGCCACGGCGTAGCCGAGTCCCACATACCCGCCGCCACCGACGATGCAGACGGTGCTCACCACCAACCCCCGAAGTGCGTCATCGCCGCCATCTCAGGCGCCTTGACTCGGATCGCGATGGGCCAGCAACAGCAACCCGGTGACAACTTCTTTCCGTCGAAAGAACTGCCGAATCTCCGCCCAGAGCTCCGGTTCCGTCCGCCCGAGTTCGACCAGCCGCTCCGAGAACACCACGTCTCCCTGCGCACGCTGCTCGGTCATGAACTCCGACGAGAGCAGATCCGCCAAGTAGAGCGGACCGATGTCGGACCACTTCTCGCGGTAGTACGTTTTCAGTTCCTCGATTTCGAGCGGTGTCAGTGGCGCTCCGTCATTCGTCGCGAACGCCGACCAGTCCACGGCCTCGATCGTCGCGGCGAGCAGGTCAACCGCCGCCCCGTCCTTGACCCGTGCGAGCAATTCATCGATCTCTTGCCGCCGGAACGGCAACTCGTGCGGCGTCTCCGACAACCCCCCCGCGATGCCGCCCCGCCGAATCCGCTTCGGCACCGGAACCTGCTCAGGCATCGGCGGGCTTCCGGTAGACGATCGCTACCCAGTCCTCGATCTGCTCGCGCTGCTGCAGCACCATGCCCCGAGACTCGAACGCCTCGCGCAGCGCCTCTTCCCGCGGTTCGATGATCCCACTCAGCACGAGCGTTCCGCCGGGCCGCACCGCGGACACCAACCCCGGGCACAGGTCGATCAAGATGCGCGCGATGATGTTGGCCATCACCAGATCATACTGATCGTGGAACGGGCTTTCCTCGACCGACGCCGCGAGTTCCGTGCGGATCTGTCCAGCCACCGCGTTCCGCTCGGCGTTCTCGATCGCCGATCGCACCGCCACTGGTTCGATGTCCGTTGCGTCCACCGATGCCGCGCCCAGCTTGACCGCCGCGATCGCCAGGATCCCCGATCCGGTGCCGACATCCAGCACCCGCATTCCCGGCTCCAGCGCTGACTCCAGCGCCAGCATGCAGAGCCGTGTCGTGGGATGCAGTCCGGTCCCGAACGCCATCCCCGGGTCGAGTTCGATCATCACGGTGCCGTCGATCGTGTCGTCCTCATGCCACGGAGCACGCACCGACGTCTTGTTGCCGATCCGATGCACGGTGTAATGGGCTTTCCACGCGTTCGCCCAGTCCTCCTCTTCGCGCTCGGTCACCCCGAGCGCCCCAACATGTCGCATCTGTCCGAGGTGCCAGAGGGCACCGCGGATCAGCTCGATGTCCTCATCTTTCGCATCGATCTTCGCGAGAAACGTGCGCACCGTCACCGGGCGGCTGAGGTCCACCTTCAGGTTGTCTCCGTCCGGATCCTGCGTGAACGGTTCCTCGATCACCACGCCATTGTTGAAGCCATAGCGAGCGAACAACTCGCTGACCGATTCAACCGCCTCGTTGTCGCACTCGACCGAGAGCTCCAACCATGTTCCGTTGCTCGTCATACCGCCGTCCCGCTGTCGTCACCGACGTTGAGGTGCGCCGCCGAGCCGCGCACCTTCGCCCGCCGCCCGATGAGCGACTTCTCCACGATCGCGTGCTCGATGGTGGCTTTCGCCTCGACCACCGATTCCCGCACGATGGAATCCCGGATCACCACGCCCTCACCGATGCTCGCGTGTGGCCCCACCACCGATCCCTCGATGTGGGCACTCTCCGCGATCACCGACGGCTGCAGGATCACCGATCCGCCGCGCGTCACTGCTGGCGTGTCCATCCGATCCAGTTGCCAGCGGTTGGTCGCCAACAGGTTCGCCACCGACCCGCAATCCTCCCACTCCGTCACCGGCGCGGTGCTGATCTTGAGTCCGGCGTTGATCATCAGCTGCATGGCGTCGGCGATGAAATACTCGTTCTTCAACGAGATGCCAAGCCGCATCTGCTCGTCGATCGCGGTGTAGAGCTGGGTCATGTCGCGGAAATAGTAGATCCCGATCACCGCCAGTTTCGATATCGGCTCGGAGGGCTTCTCGATCAACTGGGTGATGAACCCGTCATTGCCGACAACCGCCACCCCTAGGGCGGACGGATCCTCCACGTGCTTGGTGAACATCACGGCGTCGTGCGTCGTCTCCCGCAACTTGCTGAAATCCGCTTCGAAGAGCATGTCCGGGAAGAGCACCAGCGCATTCGTCGAGTTCAGGTGGCGCGTCCGCACGATGGCATCGGTCTGACCGCGCATCTCCGGCTGCACCACGAAGGCGAGGTCGAACTCCTTGCCATACGCGTCGCGTGCCCACGTCTCGATCTGGTCCCCGAGGTAGCCGGTGATGAACACCAGTCGCGTCGGCTCCAGCGGCCGTACGCGGTCGATCACGTGCTCGAGCATAGGCTTCCCCGCCACCGAGACGAGCGGCTTCGGGCGTGTCCACGTGTGGGGGCGAAGTCGGCTGCCGAGCCCGGCAACCGGCATGATGATGTCCATGGCCATGCCTCCCTGTTCCGCGCGTTGTCGCGGCGTCCCGATGCCGAACCACGAGTTGGGCGCGAGTCCTAATGCTACCACCGGCCACGCGGCTGCCGAGTGTCCGCAACCTCAGGCGCGGATCTCAGCGATCGCCCTCACAACTTGGGCAGGCTTGGCAGTTTCGGCGGGCTCCACTCGACATCGAATTCGCTGCTGCGGATGGCGTGCCGCTGGAGAAACCCGGTCACGGCCCAATCGGTCGTCGCGCGTATCTGGTTCCCCAGTCGGGAACTGTCGACCTCCCGCCGGAGTCCATTGTCCTGTGGCAGCAGGTCGAGCACCGCAATCACAAAGGCGGCGATGATCAAGCCCTTGATCACACCGGGTATCACCCCGAGCGCCTCATTCAGCCGCCGCAGCACGAACGGGCGAGGGAGCATCCTGCTCACCCCGAAGACGATCGATGCCCCGATCAAGGTCACGATGATCGTCCCGAGCACGATCAGCACGAACGCCACCAGCGCCGATGATCCCCCGAGGCCGCTCTCAATGAGCACCTGCGCCAGCTTCGGATACCACGTCGCCGCCACTTCGAGCCCGACAAACAACGCCAGCAGGTGCAGTGCACCCCGCATGAACCCCGTCTTGAATCCCGCGACCGCGAACACCCCGATGAGGATCAGCAGCGCGATGTCGATCAGTGCGGTCATGGCCCATGCCTCCGGGCACCGCTCCGACGTGAGCGTCTAGTCGGAACCTGCCGTCCCCAATTCGACATACAGATGGCCGCCGGACTCCCAGACCTCGATCACCTTCCCGTGCCGCGCAGCGGATCGATAGAGATGCTCGATGATCGGACGGGGCTTCTCATCCTCGCCCAGACTGACTTTCGCCACCGCATCCGGCCCGAGTTCCCCAATCAGCGCCTCCACTTCCGGAAGTCGCCGTTTCCGGCGCTCCGGTCCCGGGGGAGGGGCGTCACTCGTCGCAATCATCTCATACTGCATGGAAGTTGCTCCTTGGCTCGTCGTGCAACCTTACCGCACCGGGTACCCGAGCGATCGAATCCCCTCGGCATGCACCTCGCGAAAGATGCGTAAATGCTCCGCAGTCAATTCTTGCCGCGATCCGCCGACCGTCGCCGATCGCACGTGCCACTGCATCTTCTCGTTCCGCTCCCGCATCCGATCTGCCCGACATGATTCCACGGCCGCCGCGACACGCTCCGCCGACACCGGCTCGATCGCCGCGCAGACCTGCATCAACGCCGCCGCACCATCCCGGTGCAGGTCCTCGTAGCGCACGACAATCGCTCGGCCGCTGTGCAACCACCCGTTCGCCTGCTCGATGTTCGCGCTGAACCCCTCGGCAAGAAACGCGAGCACCGCAGGGTCGTTGAAATCCTTGCCCAGCATCGCGTGGCGCGGACGCTGCTTCGTGTTGCCCAACCCGCGATCGGATCGCTCCTGCTGCCAGTGGTACAGCGAACTGAACACGTCGTACGGATCCCGCACGATCGTCACCAGATGCGCCGGGACCGCCGCGATCGCATCGCAGAGCGCTGGGGTGAAGCGATTGTGGATGTGCACGATCGACCCATCCGGGAATCCACCGCTCGCGACGATCTCCGGCAACGTGTCGGCGGTGAGGCGCGACTTGTCCTCACCCTCGAGCCAGCGCAGGCCATACACCTCGCCGAGCAGGCACTTGATCCAGTGGTTTCCGCATTTCGGCGGCGACGCGATCACGATTCGCATGCGTGCACCGTGCCTGTCGCGCGATCGTCCCTAGCGGACCTCATACCCGAGTTCGCGCACGTAATCGGCGTACTTGGTCCGGAAGATCTCGAGATGCGCCTCCGAGAGCCGCTTCTTCGAATCACCGACCGACGCGCTCCGGATGTGCTGAGACATCTTCTTGCTCATCGTCCGCATGTTGTCGGCTTGGCAGACATCGATTGCGCGGCGGATGGTGGCCTCGTCGACCGGCTTGATTTGGTTGGTCACCTTGGTCAGTTCGGCCACCGGATCCTTGTGCAGGTTCTCGTAGCGGGCGACCACCGCCCGACCGCTCTGCGTCCAGTCCACCCCGCGCCGCAGATACTCCTCGTAGGTGGTCGCGAGGAACTCGAGCACAGCAGGGTCGTCGATCTCTTTCCCGATCAGCACGTCTTTCGGACGCTCACGCGGCCGCACCTTGTCTCGTTCCTTGTCATAGGCGGAACGCGTCTGCAGCCAATAGAACATCGAGACAAAGGTGTCGTACGGATCGCGCACGATGGTCACCATGTGCGCGGGGATGGCATCCGTGATGTCGCAGATCTTCGCGGTGTACCGGCAGTGCTGGTGGAAGATCGCGTTGTCGGTGAAATTGCCCTCCGCCACCCATCGCTCGTACTGCGACGGGTTGGTGGCAGGGGTGTCGTCGCCGAGGAGCCACTCCAGCCCATAGGCCGTCCCCAGCAGGTACTTCAGCCACTTGTTCCCCATCTTGGGTGGTGAAGAAATCACGATGCGCATGAACTGTGCGCTCCTCTGGGACGGCCTGTCTTACCGAACCTCGTAGCCGAGCGACGTGATCAACTCGGCGTGCTTCTCTCGGAAGATCGCGAGGTGCTCCTCGTTCAGTTTCTTCTTGGAGTCTCCGCTCTTCGCGACGCGGACATGCGAGTGTGCTTGGCCCTTCTCTCGGGCGCGCATGTTCTCCGCACTGCAATAGTCGATCGCGTGCTCGATCTGCGCGAGGCTCACCGGCGCGATCTGCTCCGCGAGTGCGGTCAACTCCTTGATCGGATCCTCGTGCAGGTTCTCGTACCGCACGACGTGCGTCCGTCCGCTCTGCACCCACGCCTGTGCACGCTTCATGTTGTTGCGGAAACCGCCTTGTCGCAGGTACTGGTAGACCGCCT
>JAPOLF010000115.1 GCA_029977305.1 bacterium
GGAGTGGGTGACCACGCAAGGAACGCGCGTCGAGGGGTTCCTGCGGACGGATGCGGCGATGCTCCCAGGATTCTCCGGCGGGCCGCTGGTGAACGGCAGCGGGGCGTTGCTCGGGGTCAACTCCTCCACGCTGGGGCGCGGTGGTGGATTGACGCTGCCACATGTGGCGATCGCGGCGATCGTCGAGAGTCTGCTGGCGCATGGACATGTGCGCATCGGCTATCTGGGGATCGGAACGCAGCAGGTGGAATTGCCGGCGCGCGTCGTGACGGAGCATCAGTTGCCAGAGCGGGAGGCGCTGGTGGTGGTGCAGATCGAGTCGGGTGGCCCGGCGGACGAGGCTGGGTTGGTGCTGGGGGATGTGGTAATCGCGGCGGATGACCAGCCGACGACATCGCTCGAGGTGCTGCAGGCGCATCTGCGCGGGGACCGGATCGGCACGCTGCTGCACCTGCGATTGCTGCGCGGGGGTGTGCCGCACCTGCTCTCGGTGACGATCGGTGGGCGGTGAAGGCGTGGCTGATGGATCAGCGCCTCTGCATGAGGAGATCGGGCACGCCATCGCGGCCATCACCGCGCGGGTGATGCCATCTCTGGTGCATGTCGGTCAGCGGAATGGCGGTAACGGCGCGGGGATCATCTGGCGCGCGGACGGGGTGATCGTGACCAATCGCCATGTGGTGCGCGAGGACCGGATCGATATCTGGACGATGGCTGGCGAGCACTTCACCGGGATCGTCGCGGCGCGCCACGCCACGCGAGATCTCGCCGTGGTGAAAGTGGCGGCGGAGGGGTTACCGGCGGCGGAGATCGGCGATTCCTCCCGGGTGCGGCCCGGTGAGGTGGTGCTCGGACTCGGCCATCCGCACGGGTATGCACGATCGCTCACGATGGGCATCGTGGTGGCGGCTGGCCACGCGACGACCCCGGAGGGGCCGCGATCGGGGGACTGGATTCAGACCGATCTGACCTTGCTACCCGGAAACTCCGGCGGTCCGCTGGTGGATGTGCGCGGGCGGGTGATCGGGATGAGCACGATGGTGCAGGGGCGATTGTCGTTGGCGGTGCCGAGTTTGACGATCGCGGCATTCGTGGCTGGGGGGCAGGGAGCGGCACACGAGGTCACGTTGGGCCTCAGCGGCGAATTAGCGATGCTGCGACGTGCGGATCATGCAGTGGGATTCGTGGTGACCGGGGTCGCCGAGGGGAGCGTCGCGGAGGATGCCGGGATGGTGGTCGGTGACGTGGTCGTGGCGATCGGCGATGTCGCAGTGGCCGACGAGGCATCACTTCACCACGGATTCACTTTGGCCGGGAGCGGTGAGGCATCAGGCATGACGGTGCTGCGCGGAGGCAAGGCGCGAACGCTGCGGCTGCCGACACGTAGCCTCTGACGATGTGAAGGTTCTCCCCTACCCTGCTTGATCGATGGCGAGACGGATGCGACGGACACCTTCGGCCATGAGATCGGGATCGAGGGAGGAGAAGCTGAGGCGGAAGGCATTGTGCTTGGTGCGCCCCGGGTAAAACCACGAGCCGGGGAGGAAGATCACGCCGTTGTCGGCGGCGGCTGCAAGCAGGTCGTCGGTGTTGTAGCGCTCAGGGAGTTCGACCCAAAGGAAGAAGCCGCCTTGCGGGACGAGCCACTTGGTTCCGGCCGGCATGTATTGCTCGAGGGCCGCGACGAGGGTGTCGCGGCGGGCGCGGTACTGCTCGCGAGCCCAAGCGACGTGGCCATCGATGAAGCCGTTGGCAGCGTGATAGACGAGGCGGGTGGCAATGCGGTTGTTACCGATGTGCATCACCTCTTTGAGGCCGAAGAGTTGCCGATAGAGCGGCTCGGGGGCGCTGATCCAGCCAACTCGCAGGCCGGGCGAGAGCGTCTTTGAAAAGGTGCCGAGATAGACCGTTGCGGGATCGAGGGCGCGGAGCGAGGGCAGGGTTTCGCCCTCGTACCGGAAGGCGCTGTAGGGGTCGTCTTCGACGATCAGGATGTCGCGCTCGCGGGCGAGATCGACGAGGGCTTGTCGGCGCGCGAGCGACATGGTGACGCCGGTCGGGTTCTGGAAGGTGGGGATGGTGTAGATGAATTTCGGTTTGGCGGGGAGGCGGTCGAGCATCGCGCGGACGTCGTCGACGATGACGCCTTCGTCATCCATGGGCATGCCGAGGACGGTGGCGCCGTGGGATTCGTAGATGCGGACGGCGTCGGGGAAGGTCGGGGCGTCGACCAAGACGACATCACCGGGATCGATCAGGGCGCGACCGATGATGTCCATGCCTTCTTGGCTGCCATTGATGACGAGGATCTCCTCTGCGACCGCAGGGGCGTTGACCTTGGCCATTTGCTCGACGATGAGGCGGCGCAGCGGGGCGTATCCCTCGGTCTCGCCGTAGGTGAGCATGTCGAGGCCTTCGGACCAGACCGTGGCGGTGGCCTCGGCGAGTCGGTCGGCGGGCATGAGGGATTTCGCGGGGCCGCCATTGCCGAAGAAGATCATGTCGGGATGGCGATCGACCATGGCGTCGACCTCCAGCCAGAGGGAGGTCTGGAAGACATCGAGGCGTTCGGCGTAGGCGGTGCGATTCATCTCGCGATTCGGGCTGGACATGCGTGGGCGACCTCCGGTGCTGGCGATGGTCAGGCGGGATCGGTGAGGACGATTTCGAGGCGCTTGTTGGCCTTGCCCTTGGAGCGGGTGCCGACGATGCGGATGCCCCCGACCTCCCGCGTGTTGGCAACGTGCGTGCCGCCGTCGGCCTGAAGATCGAGGCCGACGATCTCGACCGTGCGAATCTCGGTGATGCCTTCTGGCAAGAGGTTGATTTTGGTGCGGATCAGATCGGGGATCTGGAAGGCTTCCTCCCGCGGGAGGGTGTTGACGCGGACGTCGTGGCCCGCGGCGATCTCGGCATTGACGCGCTGCTCGATCTCGGCGACGCGCTCCGGGGTGAAGTCGGCGGAATCCATCTCAAAGTCCATGCGGGCGCCATCGAGGGCCATGTTGCCTCCGGTGACCAAGGCGCCGTAATCGCGAAAGATGGTGCCGCAGAGGACGTGCATGGCGGTGTGGGTGCGCATGAGGTAGTAGCGGTCATCCCAGTTGAGGGAGCCGTGGACAGCGGAGCCGACGTCGGGGAGTGGGGCATCACCACCGAGGCGGTGCCACGCAACGGCTCCTTGTTTGCGGACAGCCTCGACCGGCCACGTGCTGGTGCCGGTGATGGTGCCGGTGTCGCAGGGTTGGCCACCGCCGCCAGCATAGAAGGCGGTGCGGTCGAGGGCGATCTCGCGGGTCTCGGGGTCCACTGCGACAACGGAGGCGTCGAACTCGGCGACGGTGGCGTCGCGAAGGTAGATGAGGTCAGTGCCGGTCGATTCGGGCATTGGGGGGTTCCTCAACGGGCATTTATCCCGATTTCTGGGCGTTTCTGTTGCTGATTGTCCACGCACCAGCGGTGAGACGCCATGCAGACAGGGCGACAAGGGGCACAAAACCCGGATGGTTGTGCATGGAAGGGGCGAGGATCGGGAGATGGGATTGGGGCAGGGTTCTGGCGTTTTGCCTACTTGTCACAGATCAATAGCGTTGCTATAGTCGCGAGACGACGTGCGCACGGGGCTGCGGCAATTGGGTTGTTGCCAGCACAGCGGTGCGAAACCATCGTGGGGAAGCGGGGTTGGGGATGAGCACGCGTCAGGACGAGTCCATCCGCTGGGAACCATACGCGATGCATGATGACGGTCTGGTTGGGGTGTACACGCACCGCGCCCTTGACCGTGGGGCAGACCCGCGACGGTTGGCGACCGAGTATCGGTTGGCGCGCTGGGGCCAAGCAGAACTTCCGATCGAGATGATCGCCGAACCGGTAGCGGCAGAGTTCATCGCCGTCGGTCGTGGCTCACTCCGAGGCGCGAACGATGTACGGGGTGTCAAAGGAGGCGTGATGCGCCGACCGGTGCGGATGATGATCGCGGCGGGGATCGCGCTGCTGGTGCTGTTGCCGATCGGGGCGATGGTTGCCGGGGCTGAGACGCCGTCGATCGCGGACATCGCGATCGTGGGGACAGCGGCGACCGCCGTTGACCTCGCCGATGACCAGGGGATGGACATCGACATTCTGAACCCGACGCCGGGAATGCCGAGCCTTCACCTTGGCGGACTCGGTTCGACCGGGGTGATTCCGCCGATCGGCGGAATCGGGCCGATCTTCCCGGGGGCATTGGCAGGATCGCTGAACGGGGAACCGGCCGATGTCTCGATCTCCGAATCCGAGACGATCACCGATGCGGTGGTGACGGCGCCGGACGGCACCGAGGTGTCCGGTGACAACGTGACGATGGGGCCATCCTGGCCGTCGAACGTGCCGATGCGCTAGGACGCGGCGGCGAGATTCGACGTTCGACCTTTGCCTATTGACGACGTGGACAGCGCGGTTGGGGATTGTGATGGGGATCGCCACCCGATGACCGACTGACCACACGCGGGAGGGAGCGACGACGGGGATCGGGCAACCGGTCCCCGTCGCCGTGTCTGTGGGGGGATGCGGCCTATACTTCCCGGCATCACTCACCCCGCCACGAGGGTCACGCCAATGTCTCCCCTGCTCTTCCTCGTCTCGCTGCAAGCGGAAATGGGTTCGGGTTTTCTCGACTGGCTGGGGCAGCCCATCGTGGCGTATCTGTTGCTGGTGTTGGGCGGGTGGGCGCTGTTCTTCGAGTTGGCGGCGCCGGGGTTGACGATCCCGGCATTGGTTGGTGGGGTGGCGATCGGGCTCGGGCTGTGGGGGATGGTGCTGCAGCCGACGAATTGGGCAGGCGCCCTGATGGTGCTGATCGCCTTCTTGTGTTTCTACGCCGACATCATCGTGAAAAGCCTCGGGTTGCTCACGATTGTCGGGGTGATCGCGTTCATCCTCGGATCGTTCTCGCTCTTCCCGGACAACGCGCCAGCCGGGGATGTCCCGATCTGGCTGACGTACCTCTTGGCGTTCGGCTTGGCGGGATTCTTCTATTGGGTCGGGAAGTTCGTGCGCGGGACGCGCGGGATGAAATCGACGACCGGACGCGAAGGGCTGATGGGCACCGTTGGCATCGCACGGGGTGACGTGTCGCCGTACGGGGTGGTGTTCGCGGCTGGGGAACTCTGGCAGGCGACGGCACTGGGTGGCGAAATGATCGTCGCGGGGACCCCGGTGGTGATCCAGCAGGTGGACGGGTTACGGATCACCGTACGACCGGCATCGGCGGAAGAAGCGGAGAACGCCGGGGTCGCGGTGGTGAAGCCCGGGGCATCGATCTAGCGAGAGCGGTCGCAACGACAACGGAGAAGGGAGTCGCCGTGGACGCAGCCGGACCGATTCTGGTGGTGGTGATCATCATCCTGCTGCTGTTGGTCTTCTCGTGCGTGAAGATCGTGCAGGAATACCAGCGCGGGGTGGTGTTCCGCTTGGGGCGATTGGTGGGGCCGCGCGGACCGGGGCTGATCCTGCTGCTGCCGTTCATCGAGCGGATGCAGAAGGTGGACCTGCGGACGATCGTGATGGACATCCCGGCGCAAGAGGTGATCACGCGGGACAACGTGACGGTGCGGGTGAGCGCGGTGGCGTACTTCCGGGTGATCGACCCGAACGCGGCGCTGACGAATGTGGCGGATTTCCAGAAGGCGACATCGCAGATTGCCCAGACGACGCTGCGCTCGGTGCTCGGGCAATCGGTGTTGGATGACCTGCTCTCGGAGCGAGAGAAGATCAATGTGGACTTGCAGCGGATCATCGACGAGCAGACTGAGCCGTGGGGGGTGAAGGTCAGCGTGGTCGAGGTGAAGGATGTTGAGTTGCCGCAATCGATGCAGCGGGCGATGGCGCGGGAGGCGGAGGCCGAGCGGGAGAAGCGGGCGAAGATCATCCACGCCGAGGGGGAGTATCAGGCGAGCAAGCAACTCGCCGAGGCGGCGGAGGTGATCAACCAGAATCCTGTGACGATCCAGCTGCGGTACCTGCAGACGTTGACGGAGATCGGAGCGGAGAACAGCACGACGGTGGTCTTCCCGGTGCCGATCGAGATGTTGGCGGGGTTGGTCGGCACTGGAGGATCATCGTTCCGGCCGAGCACCGGGGCGCCGCCGCAGGGGGCGACGCCCGCGATGTCGGATGAGGACATGGTGCCGGGGACGGATATCTTCGGCGATGAGGTCGAGGTGGTGCCGAACAATCCGTCGAAGCCATCCGGAATCTATCCGCTCTGATCACGCTGATCGGCTAGGATCACCCCGGGATGACTGCCGGGG
>JAPOLF010000116.1 GCA_029977305.1 bacterium
GCCCCGCCACCGCGAATGCCCAAGCGAGGACCGCTCCCGCCGCCTCGCTCGCCACCCCATCTCCCCACACCGTGCGCACCAACCGCCACCCGATCTCCACCTCCCCGGCGATCGCGGGGTGATCCGCCATATCAAGCGTCACCCATCCGAGGAAGGCCCCATCGTCTCGGCGCGTCACCGCCCACCGCCCGAACCCGTGGTCCGTCCACGCCGCGGCACTCCGCCCGATCGACGCATCGCTCGCCGCCCGCGTTTGAGGCCCGCCGAGGAACCGCATCACCGCAGGATCGGCGTTCATTGCCCCCAAGGCCGCGGCGTCCGTCTCCGCCAGAGGCCGAAGCTCCAATCGCGAGGTGCTGATCCGCGCGTCACCCATCCACCGGTACTCCAATGCACATCTCGATGCCCCGAATTTCGTGACCGTGTGTCCCAAATTGGGGAAATCCGCTCATCTTCCCCCGCTCACTGGGTGCGCTGCCGGACTCCACCATGGCTGGTCCGCTCACCAAACCGCTCTGCGCTATGATGCGCGCGATGACCCGGACACGCGATGTGCGCTCACCACAGCGTGCTCCGTCGTCCGCGGTGATCACACGCTGGGGCTCAGTGGTGAGCCCCACTAGGAGCAACGAGGAGGACACCAATGCTCCGATTCACCCGCAGGGCGCTTGCCGCAACAGCGCTCTTGGCCACGGTGGGCTTCACGTCGGCGCTGCCGGCGGTGGCGCAGGACGATGAGATCAAGATCATCGTCGTCAGCCACGGCCAGGCGTCTGATCCATTCTGGTCCGTCGTCCAGAAGGGCGTTGCCCAGGCTGGCGAGGACATGGGCGTCACCGTCGAGTACCAGGCCCCGACCACGTTCGACATGGTCGCCATGGCCCAGTTGATCGATGCCGCCGTCGCCACCGCGCCGGATGGCCTCGTCGTCTCCGTTCCTGATGCTGAGGCCCTCGGCCCCTCCATTGAGGCCGCCGTCGCCGCTGGCATCCCGGTCATCACCATGAACTCCGGTTCCGACGTCGCCAAGTCCCTCGGCGCCCTGACCCACGTCGGTCAGACCGAGTACGAGGCCGGCTTCGGCGGTGGTGAGCGCATGGCTGCCGCCGGCGTCACCAAGGCCCTCTGCGTGAACCAAGAGGTTGGCAACGCCGGTCTCGACGCTCGCTGCCAGGGCTTCACCGATGCGATGACCGCCGCCGGCGGCACCGTTGAGGTGCTCGGTGTCGATCTCGCCGACCCGACCGGTGCCCAGCAGAAGATTGAGGCCGCCCTCACCGCGGCCCCGGACGTCAACGGCGTCCTCACCCTCGGCCCGACTGGCTCCGCGCCGGCCCTCGCTGCCATGGAGGCCCTCGGCCTCGGTGGCAAGGTCCAGCTCGCGACCTTCGACCTCTCCCCTGAGGTCCTCCAGGCCCTCAAGGACGGCAAGATGCTCTTCGCGATCGATCAGCAGCAGTACATTCAAGGCTACCTGCCGATCGTTCTCCTGAGCCTCAACGCCCGCAACCTCAACACCATCGCCAACGAAGTCCTGATGACGGGCCCCGGCTTCGTCACCCCGGACAACGCCGAGAAGGTGATGGCTCTCGCCGAGGCTGGCACCCGCTAGTCCCGATGAGTGCACGTCGGGCCCCGTCGGCAACGGCGGGGCCCGACCCTATCCCACGGCAACGCTGCCAACCAACCCCAGCGACATCGCGTGTCGCTGATCCGGCAAGGACGCAACGATGAGCGCTTCAGCCGCACCTGCGCCGCCGCAGACCGACGAGCGGGTCGCCAAGGTCAATCCCATCCGTCAGTTCTTCTCTCGCCCGGAGGCCGGCGCCATCTCCGGCGCCATCGCCATCTGGCTCGTCTTCGCGCTCTACCCCGTCTCCCAGGCGGGATTCCTCTCCGCCCGCGGCACCGCCAGCTACCTGGAAGTCGCCGCGGAACTCGGCATCCTCGCGGTCCCCGTCGCCCTCCTCATGATCGGCGGCGAGTTCGACCTCTCCATCGGCTCCGTCATCGGCATTTGCGGAATGGTCACCGCCATGCTCGCCACCGAGATCGGCTGGAACATCTGGCCGGCGCTCGCCGTGGCACTCCTGGTGGCGCTCGCGATCGGAGCCCTCAACGGCTTCATCGTCGTCCGCACCGGACTCCCGTCCTTCATCGTCACCTTGGCCACGCTCTTCATGGTGCGCGGCCTCACCATTGCCTTGACTCGCCTCGTCACGGGGCGCACCCAAATCGGCAAACTCAAAGAGGCAGCCGGCTACGACAGCGCGGCCTTCATCTTCGCCAAGGAAATCCCGATCGGCGGCATCACGCTCCCGGTCAGCATCCTCTGGTGGATCGGCCTCGTCATCGTCGGCACCTGGCTCCTCCAACGCACCCAGTTCGGCAACTGGATCTACGGCGTCGGCGGCAATCCCCACGCCGCCCGCAACGTCGGCGTCCCCGTCGACAAGGTCAAGATCATCCTCTTCATGTGCACCGCCGCATCTGCCTGGCTCCTCTCGACCATCCAAGCCACCACCTACGGCGGCACGGACGTCCTCCGCGGCGAGAACCGCGAGTTCTACGCGATCATCGCCGCCGTCATCGGCGGCAACCTCCTCACCGGCGGCTTCGGCAGCGTCGTCGGCGCGGCATTCGGCGCCCTCATCTACGGCATGATCCAGCAAGGCGTCGTCTACGCCGGGATCGACGCCGACTGGGTCCAGTTCTTCCTCGGCGCGATGCTCCTCGTCGCCGTGCTCGTCAACCGTGCCATTCGCGCTCGCGCCATGGGAGGCAAGTGATGACTGACCGCACATCCGGCATCCCTGACTCCCCGATCGAGGTGCCTCCGGGTCGGCAGGGGCAGACCCCGCTCCTCGACCTCCGCCATGTCTCCAAGCACTTCGGCCGCGTCATCGCGCTCAGCGATGTCTCCATCAACGTCTACCCCGGCGAGGTCATGTGCCTCCTCGGCGACAACGGCGCCGGCAAGTCCACCCTCATCAAGGTCCTCTGCGGCGTGCATCAGCCCTCTGACGGTGCCTACCTTGTGGAGGGAACGCCCGTCCGATTCACCTCCCCCCGCGAGGCGCTCGACGCCGGCATCGGCACCGTCTATCAAGACCTTGCCATGATCCCGCTGATGAGCGTTGCCCGGAACTTCTTCCTCGGCAGCGAACCGACCAAAGGCGTCGTCCCCTTCCGCCGGTTCGACCTCGAGTTCGCCGACAAGGTCACCCGCGAGGAGATGGCCAAGATGGGCATCATCCTCCGCGACACCAACCAACCCGTCGGCACCCTCTCCGGAGGCGAGCGGCAGTGCGTCGCCATCGCTCGCGCCGTCTACTTCGGCGCCAAGGTCCTCATC
Organism: bacterium; assembly: GCA_029977305.1. Classification (GTDB taxonomy): domain Bacteria; phylum Chloroflexota; class Chloroflexia; order Thermomicrobiales; family UBA6265; genus CADCWF01. Next base: position 3,356 of record JAPOLF010000116.1, read on the forward strand.
CTTGACGAGCCCACCGCCGCCCTCGGCGTCAAGGAGGCCTCCGTCGTCCTCCGCTACATCGCCCAAGCCCGCGCCCGCGGTCTCGGCGTCGTGTTCATCACCCACAATGTCGACCACGCCTACCCGATCGGCGACCGCTTCACCATCCTCAATCGCGGCCGCTCCTACGGCACCTTCACCAAGGCCGAGGTCTCCCATGCCGAGGTGATGAAGATGATGGCCGGTGGCGAGGAACTCGAAACCCTCGCCAAGGAACTCGAGAAATACGAGAACCCGAACACCATCGCCGCCATCAACGCCGCGAGCGGAAACTGACGGGCGGGAGGGCAGGGGAGGAGAATCGTCGTGCACATCCGCGTCGCCAATGCGCCGGTCTCATGGGGCGTCCTCGAATTCGACGACATGATCGGCGGCGGTGGTCCGTGGCATCAGGTCCTCGACGAGATGGCCGAGACCGGCTACGTCGGCACCGAACTCGGCGACTTCGGCTACCTCCCCACTGATCCGCCCCACCTGATCGCCGAGCTCTCCTCCCGCGGGCTCGCCATGCTCGGTGCCTTCATCCCCGTCGAACTGCGCAACCCCGACGCCATCGCCCCCGCCTGCACACTCGCTGTTGAGGTTGCCACCTTGCTCGCCGCGGTCGCCACCCCCGAGAGCGCTCCCGGCCCCTTCATCGTCCTCTCCGACGACAACGGGTGCGACCCCGTCCGCACCGCCAACGCCGGCCGCGTCTGCCCCGAGATGCACCTCACCCCCGCCGAGTGGCAACACCTCGTGGCCAATGCCGAGGTGTTCGCCCGCACCGTGCGCGACGCCACCGGCCTCCGCACCGTCTTCCACCACCACTCCGCCGGCTTCGTCGAGACCCCCGCCGAGATCGACGAGTTCCTCGACGCCACCGACCCCACCCTCATCGGCCTCGTCTTCGACACCGGCCATTTCGTCTATGGCGCCGGACCGGATCACGCCGATCCCGCCGACTTCATCCGCGCCCATCGCGATCGCATCTGGCACGTCCACTTCAAGGACTGCCATCCCGCTGTCGCCGCCGAGGCCCGCACCAACGAACTCGACTATTTCGAGGCGCTCCGCCGCGGCGTCTTCTGCGAACTCGGTCGCGGAGAGGTCGATTTCCCGGAAGTGCTCGCCGCCCTCCAGGACATCGGCTACGACGGCTGGATCGTCGTCGAGCAGGACGTCCTCCCCGGTATGGGCACCCCCCGCGAGAGCGCGCTCCGCAACCGGGAGTACCTGCGAACCATCGGACTCTAGCCCCGCCCTTCGACTACCAATGGATTTCCACGCGCGTGCCGATGTCCACGAACTGGTAGAGGTGGTCCGCCGCCTCCGGTGAGAGCGCCACGCACCCGAGCGTCGGCGCCGCCCCGTTCTCCAGCACGTTCCCGTACGAATCCAGCGAGTAGGAGTGGAACCCGTTCTCCCGATCCGGGTCGAACCCCACCCAATCGGCGATGTACGCCTGCGCATACTCGGACCACGTCAGATCGGCCACCTTCTCCTGCACCGACCACGTCCCCACCGCCGTCGCGTAGAACCCGTCGTCCGACGTGTCCTCCGACGTCGCCGCCCAGTACATCCCCACCGCCGAGTCGCCCTCGAACAGCGTGACCTGACTCGCGGAGCGATTCACATCCACCCACCGCTCGAAGGAGACCGCCTCGCCCCCGGTGCCGTCGAACGACAACCACTCACCCGAGGCCCAGCCCCAGCGCTCGCCGGACAGCAATTCCCACCAGCCGTCCTCGGTCGGCCCCGCGATCACCTCGGCCCACTCGCCGTAGCCCAGCGTGGCCGTCACCTCAGCCCAGGTGCCCGGTTCCGCCCGCAGATTGAGCGCGTCCGCGATCACCGTCGCCCCGGAACCCGCCCGCGCCTCGCGCGCCGCAGGACCCCATCGCCCGATCACCGCCCCCAGCGCCACGGCTGCCATGCGCAGCACGCCTCGCCGCCCGATGCGACCACGTTCCATCCCGTTCCCTCCAGCAGGGCGCATCCCCGAGCCTCACCTCGGTGGCGGATGCGCCATGGTTCACCGGTCGCCCAACCCCCTCCCGGCGTGGGCGTGTCCACCCACCTCTACGCCCCCTGCGCGGATGCGGTTTCCCGCAAAACGTCCGTTCGCCGCGAATTGCCGCGTCCAGCCGAGGAAATCGCTGTGCGAGAATCAACCTGATGCGGCACATCCGCCCCGCCCACTCGGAGTCCTGATGCTCGCCAAAGTCTTCAGCTGTGCCACCGTTGGTCTCGACGGCGTCCTCGTCGAGGTTGAAGTCGACGTCGGTTCCGGCATGCCCGGGATGACCCTCGTCGGCCTCCCCGACGCCGCCGTCCGCGAATCCCAGGAGCGCGTCCGCGCCGCCATCCGCAACAGCGGCGGCAAGGTCCCCCACGGCCGCATCACCGTCAACCTCGCCCCCGCCGAGCTCAAGAAGACCGGCCCCGTCTACGACCTCCCGATCGCCCTCGGCATCCTCGTCGCCAGCGAGCAGATCTCCCCGCCCAAACTCGATGATGCCATCGTCATCGGTGAGCTCTCCCTCGATGGCATCGCCCGCCACGCCCCCGGCGTCATCTCGATGATGACCCTCGCCCGCGAAAAAGGCATGAAACGCGCCTTCGTCCCCGCCGCCGATGCCCCCGAGGCCGTCCTCGTCGAAGGTGTCGCGGTCTACCCCGTCAGCACCCTCGCCGATCTCGTCTTCCACCTCACCGGCGAGGCCCCGATCGCCCCCTTCACCGCCGAGGCGGTCGAAGCGTTCTCCTCATGGAAAGGCGTTGACTTCAGCGACATCAATGATGAAACTGACGCTGTCCCTGACTTCCGACGGTTCAACAGTGATCCTGCAGCCTG
>JAPOLF010000117.1 GCA_029977305.1 bacterium
GATCATCCTCCGAGGCCAGCACATCGTGCCCCGGTCGCGCGTTCGGGATCACCGCCATCCACATCGAGGTGAAGAGCGACCCGATCGCCGTCAGCGGGGCCAGCAACAGGGAAAGCAACCCCGACACCTTCACCAGCGTCGATGCGGCTCCCTCCGGCTGATGCGCGGCGACCGCCCGCGGCAGCGCTTGCCCGAACACGAGGTACACCACGACCACCGTGACCACCGACCACACCGCCGGCCACAGCAAACCTCGCGTGCGGAAGAAATCGGTCAGCGCCGCCGCCGCGACCGCCAACGCCGTCGCCTCCCCAAGCAGCAAGGCCGCTTCGAGATTGCGCCGCGGATCAAGCAGTGATTGCACACCCCGGCCGGTGTGGCGAGGTTCCGTCGCGGCGCGAATGCGCTGCCGCGTCATCAACGAGGCCACCGCCTCGGCATTCGCCGCGATGGTCATCACCACCAAGGCGATGACCGCCACCACCAACTCGGTCAGTCCGGAGTTGCTCACGAACCCCTCCCCGGTGATGCGCTCGTCGCACCCCGGCGCCGGACGCTAAGTGAACAGCGCACTGATGCTCAGGTCCTTGTGCGTCCGCATGATCGCCTCGGCGAGCAGCGGCGCCACACTGATCACGTGCAGATGGTCGCCCGGCTGCGTCTTTGGAAGCGGGATGGTGTCCGTCACATAAACCCGCTCGATCGCCGAAGTCCGGATCAGTTCCAGTGCGTTGCTGGCGAAGATCCCATGCGTCGCAGCCGCATGGATGTGCGCCGCCCCACGCTCCTTCAGTTGATCAGCCGCCACCACCAACGTGCTCGCCGTCGAGATCATGTCGTCGACGATGATCGCGGTCTTTCCGTTGACGTCCCCCACCATTTCGAGCGTCTCGGTCTCGTCCGGCCCCGGCCGCCGCTTCGCGATGATGGCCAACGACCCGCCGACCCGCTCGCGGAAATCCTCGGCCCGCGCCACGCCGCCCGAATCCGGGCTCACCGCAACCAGATCGGTGAACCCCTCCCGCTTCAGCGATCGCGCGATCAACGGCGTCGCCCGCAGGTGGTCCACCGGGATGTCGAAAAACCCCTCGATCGCCGGAGCATGCAGATCAATGGTCAGAATGCGATTCGCCCCGGCGGTGCAGATCAGGTTCGCCACGAGCTTCGCCGAGATCGGCTCCCGCCCAGAGGTCTTCTTCTCCTGCCGCGCATAAGCGTAGTAAGGGATGACCGCCGTGATCCGCGCCGCAGAGGCCCGCCGCAGGGCATCGATGATCAGCAGCAACTCCATCAGGTGATGGTTCACCGGCTCGCACATCGACTGGATCACGAACACATCCGAGCCTCGGACGTTCTCCTCCAGCTTCACCCGCGTCTCGCCGTTCTTCCAGTTGCCGACAATCGCCCGACCCAGCGGCGCCTCCAACTCGGCCATGATCGCCGCCGCCAACTCCGGATGGGACGTTCCCGCGAACACCTGCAGTCGCCCGTCCACCTAGGAGCCCTCCTCAGTGTTCTGCGCCGTCGTGCGCTTGCCGCTCGCAATCTGCCGCGCCGGGACCCCGACCACCGTTGCCCCCGGCTTCACGTCTTTCGTCACCACCGATCCCGCACCGGTGCGCGCCCCATCCCCGATCACCACCGGTGCCCGCAAGATGGTGTCACTCCCGATGAAGACCTCCGCCCCGATCTCGGTCCGGTGCTTCTCCACCCCGTCGAAGTTGGCCGTCACCGTGCCCGCTCCGATGTTCGTCTGCGCACCGACCTGCGCATCCCCCAGATAGCTGAAGTGGCCCACTTTGACCCCTTCCGCCAACGCGCTGTTCTTGATCTCCGCGAAGTTTCCGACGTGCACCCCAGACGCAAGGACGGTGCCCGCCCGCAAATGCGCGTAGGGACCGCAATCGCTGTCGCTCCCCACCTCGCAGAACTCGATCGTCGATGCCCGCACCGCCACCCGATCACCGATCTCACTGCCGATGATCGTCGTGCTCGGACCGATCACGCATTCCCTGCCGATAGCCGTCGCCCCGGTGAGCACCGTGAACGGCATCACCGTCGTGTCCTCGCCGATCGTCACGTCCGCGTCGATGAATATCGTCTCCGGCCAGACCAGCGTCACCCCGCTCCGCATCAACCGTTCGCGGATTCCCTGACGAATCGCCGCATCGGCCGCCGCCAACTCCACCCGGTCGTTGATCCCGAGCGCCACATGCGGATCAGCGGTCACCGTCGCCACCGGCCAGGTCTCATCCGGCCGTCGGCTCCCCGACACCGCCAACTCGATCAACTCCGTCAGGTAGAACTCCCCGGTCGCGGTGCTCGGGCTCAGATGCGGCAACGCCGCCCGCGCCCACGCCGCATCGATCGCCATCATCCCGCTGTTGATCTCGACATCGCCGACGCGCGTCGCGGGATCGTCATCCTTGCTCTCGACCACCCGCACCACGCGGCCCTCGGCATCGCGATCGACGCGTCCGTAGTGGACCGCACCCGGGATCACCGTCGTCAGCATCGTCACCTTGGCCCGGCTCGCCATCGCGCCATCCAAGAGGCGCTCGACCGTCACCGCATCCAGCCGCGGATGGTCCGCGAAGAACACCAGCAACCACTCGACATTCCCGGTCGCCGGTAATGCCGCCCGCAGCGCATCTCCCGTTCCTTGGGGACGCTCTTGGATTGCAGCGGTGACCATGCCAGCCATGCCGATGCGATCTGGCAGATCGGCCAACTCCGGCCCCACCACCACCACCACTTGCTCCGGTGCAACCACCGTTGCCGCGCGGATCACGTGCGAGACCATCGGAATGCCTGCCACCGCATGCAGCGGCTTCGGCACGCTCGACCGCATGCGTGATCCTCTGCCGGCCGCAAGGACCACGACAGCGACGCGAGGCGCACGAGAAGGGCGATGCGGGGGAGTGGGGCGGGTGTTCACGGCGCCGCTACCGTCCTGCGACCGCGGCGACGAACCGAATAATCAACGGCGATAGAGAGCATTCACCGAAGGGATGTGGCTGGCGGGCCAGGATTCGAACCTGAAACAAAGGTTCCAAAGACCCTTGTGATACCATTTCACCACCCGCCAACAGGCAGTTCCGTCGCGCCAATCGCCCGGCTCAATCGCCGGCCGCACGTGGTCGCCCACGGTGTGCACTGTGCCGAAGTATACCAGCGCGGCCGAGTCGTTCCGGCCGGCGCGTCAGGCTGGCTGCCGCACCGCCGATGGCTGCGGCGTGATCACCCGTCCCAGCGCATCCTTGATGCGATCGAACAACCCCCGGCCGCTCGGCTGCTCGCAAATCCCGTTGCTGTCGAATGTCTCCGCCAGCTGCCGCAGGAGTTGCCGCTGCTCGTCGTTCAGATTCCGCGGGGTCGAGACGTTCACCGTCACGATCTGGTCACCCCGATCGTTCCCCGGCCGCATGTCGGGCACGCCCCGCCCCTTGAGTCGGAACTGCTGCCCGGATTGCGTCCCCGAGGGCACCTTGAAACTCACCTCGCCATCAATGGTCTGGATGTTGAACTCATCGCCCAACGCCGCCTGCGCCATGTTGATCGCGATCTGCGAATGCAAGGTCTTCCCATTCCGGGTGAACACCGGATGCGATGCCACCCGCATCTTCACGAACAGGTTCCCCGCCGGGCCGCCCTGCGGCCCTGCCTCGCCCTGACCGTTCAACCGCAACGTCTGGTTCTCGTCGATCCCCGCGGGCACCGTCACCACGATCGTGCGCGCCCGCGTCACCCGTCCCCGGCCGCGGCAATTCGGACACGGATCGGTGATCTGCACCCCCTCGCCGTTGCACGAACCACATGGTGAAGACGTCATGAACTGCCCGAGGATCGTCTGCTGCACGCGGCGCACTTCACCCGTGCCGCCACAGGCGCCACACCGCGTCGGGGGCATCCCGTCGCGCATCCGCTTGCCGCTGCACGCCTCGCAGGTCTCGGGACGCGTCAACTCGATTTCCTTCTCCGCCCCGAACACCGCCTCCTCAAAGGTGATGTCGAGCGTCACGTGGAGATCGGCTCCGCGCTGCGGGGCATTGCGTCGCCGCTGCTGCTGTTGGCCAGCCCCACCGAAGAAACTTTCGAAGATGTCGCCGAACGGCGATCCCGCTCCGCCGAAGCCGAACGGATCCCCCATCCCGCCCATGTTCTGGGCGTTGTGGCCGAACCGGTCATAGGACGCCCGACGCTGCTCGTCGCCGAGCACCTCATACGCCTCGTTGACCTCTTTGAACATGTCCTCGGCCCCCGCGTCGCTGTTGACATCGGGGTGGTACTTCCGCGCCATCTGCCGATAGGCGCGCCGAATGTCATCGGCGGACGCCGTCCGGCTGACGCCGAGCACCTCGTAGTAATCACGCTTTCCGGTCATGGTGTCCTGTGGCATCTGCTCTCCGCGGTCAAAGACGCGCCGGACGAGCGGTGATAGGGCGAAGTCGTCGTCCGGCTAGTATAGGTTCGGCAAGTGCCTCGTCAAGAAAATCTAGCACTCCCGCGCTACGAGTGCTAACGGCAGACAGCCCCAAAGAGTTCCCCGAACACCGTTTCGCTCGCCGTGCGTTCGTATACTTGGGCAGAGGCACTCGGTGCCGACACCTAGCACCCTGCTCCCGGAGGTCGTGGTTCCATGGTCCAGCATCGGCAGCGCACCGTGCGACGCCCCACCATCGAATCCACCACGCCTCTCCCGCCGGGCCAATTCCTTGCCAAGCGGTGGCCCGTGCTGCATCAGGGCGATGTCCCGGTGTTCGACCCGGCCACCTGGGATTTCCAGATCACTGGCTTGGTGGAGCGCCCCGTCGCCTTCCCGTGGGCCGAATTCGCCGATCTCCCCACCGTCGAGTCCCCCGGCGACCTCCACTGCGTCACCCGCTGGACCAAAGCCGACAACCTTTGGCGCGGTGTCCGCCCCGCCGATCTCCTTGCCCTGGCGCGTCCCCTGCCGGATGCCCGCTTCGCGATGCTCCACGGGGAATCTGGCTATTCAGCCAACGTGCCCCTCGACGCCCTCCTGGAAGATGGCGTACTCCTCGCCACGCATCATGCCGGAGAGCCCTTGCTGCCCCAACACGGTGCCCCGGTGCGCTCGATCCTTCCGCGCCTGTATGCGTGGAAGAGCGTCAAGTGGCTTCGCTCGATCGAACTGATCGCCGAAGATCGCCTCGGCTTCTGGGAGGAGTTCGGCTACTCCTCCTCCGCCGATGCATGGAAGGAAGAACGCTTCGCCGATGAACGCGGTCCTCGCCCAGGTCCACCGCGCATCGACTCGTAGCCCCACGCCAGAACCAGGAGACGATCACCCGTGTCACGAATCCGCGCCATCATCCTGTTGATCCTTGTGCTCGCCCCCTTTATGGGTGCCGCTCCGTCGGCGACCGCGCACCCGCACGATGCGTGGTCCTGGGTCACCGTCGGCAGCACCAACCCTGGCCCCGGTTGCTGGGTCGACACCACCGTCGAACTTTCCAGCGACTCCGGAGAGGTTGACGGCGTCGAAGTCACCATCGCGTTCCACGTCGAATCTGATGTGATCTGGACCGACACCGCCTACACCGGTGGCGACGGCATTGCCTACCTCGGCTTCGACACCGGGTGGGTCGCCGCAGGTCAATACGCGATGCTCGACATCAACATCAGCGGGCAGTACATCGACAGCATCGCCATCGTTCCCGCTGAAGGAGCAGGCTGTAACGATGCTCCCTCCGTGTACGAGTACGGCGCCACCATCACCGGCGCCGGCACCCCCAGCGAGACCGGTTACAGCGCCAACGTTCTCCCGGTCCCGGCCAAGTTCCAACAGCGTGGCCTCAGCTGCGAATACGCCTCTCTCTCAATGGTGATGGAGTACTACGGGTACTACGTGTCGGAGTACGCCTTCGATGAGATCGTCGGCTGGTCCGACAACCCGCACTGGGGCTATCGCGGGGACATCAACGGGGTCTGGGGCGGTACCACGGACTATGGCGTCTACGCAGCACCGCTCGCCTCCGCGGTGGGCGCCTTCGGGTTCTGGGGCGATGTCAAGTACGCCAACGGCGATGCCTCCGTGCTGACCAATGCCATCGACAACGGTCATCCGGTCATCGTCTGGCTCTCACTCCTCGGCGATCCGGGGTGGTACGAGTACACCGAGGATGGTTCCCGGTACCTCATCGTCCCCGGCCAGCACGCCGCGGTCGCGGTC
>JAPOLF010000118.1 GCA_029977305.1 bacterium
CCCGGCCCGCACCGCATCGGAAGCCGCCGCGACGATCCCGCCCTCGCGATACCCATTCACCCCGATCGCCGCAGCCATCGCCACCCGCAGCGCCGGGTGATTCGCCGGACGCACCCGGGCCCTCGTCCACATCGTCGGCGGGAGCGTGCCTCCGACCCACGTTTGGGCGAACTGTTCCCATGCGGTCTCGATCGCGGTCGCCTCGTGCGGACCGATGCCGGCCGCATAGGCATCGCTCGGCGCGAGGGGCAGAAACCCTGCCACCCCCAGCGTCAAGGCGCGGGCAACGCGGAACTGCTCCGCACCCGGCGTGTAACCGAGCACCCCCTCCAGCACGGCGAGCGGAAGCGCCGCAGCGAGCGCGGCCATCGGTTCGCGGTTCGCCCGATATCCGAGGCCATCCAACATCCCCTGCCAGAGCACCTCGGCAGGGGTCGCGTTGGTCAGCCGTGCTTCCATTCGTGCGGTGTTGCCGGTGAACCGTTCGTCCCCCAAATGCCAGAGGATTTCCCGCAGCTGATCAGGTGCTTCGTTCGCGAGTTGCGGCGCACACGCGTCGCCGCCGAACCGTGTCCACACCTGAGGCGGGTAGGGGGAGGGGAGCGAGGCAAAACGGTCGGCCGGCAACACCGCCACCGGTACCACCCGCCCCTCGGCAGTGCGGGTTTCCGTGCCGTCGTGCTCGAGCACGAGGTGGAGGACGACATCGCTGTACCGCGGATCGGTGTGATGGCCGTGTTCGTGCCAACCGCGAGTGCTCAGATGGATCTCGATGCTGCCGCGGCGCAGATCACCTTCGTTGAACGCGACCATCGCTTCGGCGAAGTCCGGGCCGAACCCATGCGTCCACACCCCGCGATGGACGACGTCCACCCGCTGCCCATCAATGGTCCGCAAGGTTGTCCCAGCCCCGTGCGCATTCCACGCGAGGCTCACCGCGAATTCCGATGGGATCGCACTGATACCCACCACGCACACCCCGCCGATGCGGCCAACCATCAGGCCACACCTTAGGGTGGTCATTGGCTTTTGGGAAGTGCCTGCGGGTCAGACCTCGAAGCCAGGCGTCTCGATCGGCGGCAACCCCACCGCTGCGCGATCCCGGTTGGACTGCAATTGCTTGGCCGCGGCCTGCAAGGTGCCCAGCGCCAGCGTCGCGCAGCGCACCCGACTCTTCACGATGTCATCGCCCATCTCGTCGACCATCGTGTTCACGCCGAGCTCGCGCACTTCCTCCAGCGTCATCCCCTGCGCCAACTCCGCGATGATCGACCCTCCGGCCTGACTGATCGTGCAGCCCTCGCCTTCGAAGGTGATCTCCGTGATCCGGTCGCCGTCCGTCTTCAGGTAGACGGTGATCAGGTCGCCACACCCGGGGTTGCCACCGCCGAGCTGGATGTCCGCATCCTCCATTCGCTGCTTGTGCCGCGGATGCTGGTAGTGGTCGAGAATGTGGTCGATGTACGCCTGTCGATCCATGGTCATGCTCCGTTGCTCGATGGGAGTATAGGGTGCCGGTCGTCACGACCCGCGAAGGAACGCAACAGCATCCTCCGTCATCAGCTCAATCGCCCGCGGATCACCGGCGTCGATTACTCGGTGCCCCGTATCTCGTCGGAACCACGTCTCCTGATGTCGGACATATCGCCGCGTGTCCGATCGGATCGCCGCCGCACTCTCCTCCAGCGACCCACCGTCCATCACATGCGGCAGCAACTGCCGATAGCCGATGCTCGACATCGCCGGCGCCGCCGGATCAATGCCCGCCGCGAGCAATCCACGAATCTCCTCCACCAACCCCGCCGCGAGCAACGCATCGACCCGCGCATCGATCCGTTGGTAGAGCACCTCGCGCGGTAGAGTCAGCCGGAACACCGCCACCCGATACCGCGGTGGCCGCTTCCCCTCGATGTCCGACATTGCCTTCCCGCTCTTGGCATGTATCTCGAGGGCGCGGATCACGCGCCGCAGATTGGGTGCCGACCGCTCCGCCGCCACTGGGTCGACCGCGCGCAATCGCTCCACCAGCGGCGCAATGCCGGCGGCTGCCGCCTCAGCCTCGAGCGCTGCACGGAATGCTGGATCAGGAGGCACCCGCGGGATCGCCCAGTTCTCGACGACCGCATTCACATAGAGGGGCGTGCCTCCTACCAATAGCGGCACCCGGCCCCGCGCGAGCACGTCGTCGATCGCCGCAAACGCCAAGTCTTGGTACCGGGCAAGCGACATCTCCTCCGTGGCATCAACCACGTCGATCAGGTGATGCGGCACCCCTCGCCGCTCAGCCGTGGTCGGCTTCGCCACCCCGATGTCGAATCCCCGGTAGAGATACCGCGAATCAGCGTTGACGATCTCTCCACCCAGTCGCTCCGCCAAGGTGATCGCCGCCGCCGTCTTCCCGACCGCCGTCGGCCCGACGATCACCACCAATGGCGGCAACCCATCCTCGGCGGTTGGGCGTGCAGTCATGCTGTCGCGGTTGTTGCCTGCTTCCATGGCCCCTATTATGGGTTCCACACGTGGCGAGACGACACCGTCGCGCCGCTCCGCGCCAAGGGGTCGACATCCTTGCTGAGAATCCTCCTCCAGTTCCTCAAGATTCTCGCCATCGCCGCCTTGGCACTCTTGGTCGTGCTCGGAACGGTGCGCTTCTTCCGCTATGCCGTCTCCACCGCCACACCGCGAGACATTGGAGAGCCGATTCCCTTCACCATCACCGAGGACGAAGCCGATGCCGACCTCGCTGACCGACTCGCCGATGCCGGCCTCATCCAGAATCCATGGCTCTTCCAACAGCAGTTGCGCTTCGCCGATGGCGGCCTGATCGCCGGCAACTACACCTTTGAAAAGGGGATGAGCCAAGCCCAGATCATCTCCCGCATCACCGGGGCGGCCGAGGAGATCGCCTCCACCGGCGATACGGGTGACGCCCCCGATTCCTTCACCATCACCATCCCCGAAGGTTGGCGCACCGAACAGATCGCCGAGGAGTATGCCCGCCTCGGCGGGGCCGGCGGCTATGACGCGTTCATGGAGGCCGTTTACGCGGTCGATCGCTCCCAATACTGGTTCCTCGCCGATCTCCCCGGCGACCAAGGCCTCGAGGGATACCTGTTCCCGGACACCTACCGCTTCTCCGGCACCGATCCCGCTTTGAACGTCGCCACCATGCTGACCAATTTCGGCAGCAAGTACGACGAGGAGATGCAGGCTCGCACCGCCGAGGTCAACCTCACTGTCCACCAAGTGGTGACCATGGCCTCGATCGTCGAGCGCGAGGCCGTCCTCCCCGCCGAGCGCCCGATCATCGCCGACGTCTATCTCAGCCGTTGGGAGCAGGGTTGGACCCTCGACTCCGACCCCTCGATCCAATACGCCCTCGGCCACCAAGGCAACTGGTGGCCCACCCTCACGGGCGACGACACCTGGGTGGAAAGCCCCTACAACATGTACCGCAACGGCGGCATCCCCCCCGGGCCCATCTGCAACCCCGGCTTCGCCTCGATGCAGGCGGTGCTCTTCCCCGAAGAGACCGACTACATGTTCTTCGTCGCCAAGGGCGATTCCGGGGAGCACGCCTTCGCCGTCACCCTCGACGAACAAACGGCCAACATCGAGAAGTACCTCAACAACGAACCCTGACCGAGAGGAGAGCACGCATGTCCACGGCATCCGGCACCCGTCGCGCAGGCGTCATCGGCGATCCCGTCGGACACTCCATTTCTCCCGGCATGTACCAACCGGCCCTTGATGCCCTCGGCATCCCCGTGGTGTTCGAGCGGTGGCATGTCACCGCTCCGGACCTTCCGGCCTTTGTTGCTGGGCTCCGCGCACCGGACTTCCTCGGTGCCAGCGTCACCGTGCCGCACAAACTCGCGGTCCGGGCCCTCGTCGACGAGATCGCCGAGTCCGCGCAAGACGTCGGCGCGGTCAACACCCTCGTCCCGCGGGACGGCAAGTTGATCGGTGAGAACACCGACGCCTACGGCTTCCGCGAATCGCTGCGCGAAGTACTCCCCGATGCCGGTTCGCGCACCGCGATGATCCTCGGGGCGGGCGGTGCCGCGCGGGCAGTCGCCGTCGCCATGCGCGATCTCGGCTGCACGGAAATCATCGTCGCCAACCGCGATCTCAGCCGCGCCGAGCGCCTCCGTGACGAACTCCCCAGTGCCCCGGTCCGCGCGATGTCCAACGAAGGGCAAGCTTTCGCCGAGGCCCTCGCCCGATCGGGCGTCGTCATCAACGCCACCTCGCTCGGCTGGAAACCCGACGAATCACCGCTCACCAGAGCACAGGTCGCCGCACTCGCGGATGGCACCATGGTCGCCGATCTCACCTACCGTGAGACCGACCTGCTCCGTGAGGCTGCTGAACGTGACCTGCCCACGTTGGACGGTCTCGGCATGCTCGTGCATCAAGGCGTGATTGCGTTCACGATGTGGACCGGCCAAGCCCCGCCGATCGATGTCCTGCGCAAAGCGGCTCTTGCCGCTCAAGCGGCGCGCCACTGAGCGAATTACTGTAGGACAGCCCCACGCAGCGTCCGAATCTCCGTCGCCGCGTTCGCCTCGTCGGGTTGGTGCATGTAAACCACCCATGCCGCGCCGTCCTCGGTCAGTGCCACCGAAGCCCGACCCTGCAGTCCAGCCTCGGCCGGCGTCAGCGACACGGCAGGCGATGCCTCACCGTCGGTGCTGACTTCCATCGCCCCGACTTCGAGATTCTTGTTCCGCCCGATGTTGAAGACGATCGTCACCGTGCCGTCCGCGTTGACCACCGCGTCCGGCATGTAGCCGTAATCCCCGACCGAGACCGAGGTCGGCGAGCTCCACGTGGTCGCACCGGTGGCCATGTTCATCATTTGCAGATCGTTCTTGGCACGCTCATAGACGCCGAAGAAGAGGCGCGCCCCGCCCTCGGGATCCTCGACGAGTTCCACCTGACGTCCGCCGATCTCGCCCGCTGCCTGGGCAACGGCCGTCTCCGGCGCCGACCACGCGGCGGTGGGCGACAACGCCTTCTCCGCCCAATCGATCCGCACCGCGGACTTCATCGCCTCGTCATCGGTCCCGGAGTACACCGACCACACCGCGATCAATCGATCCCCGTCCACCACGATGTGCGGCCACGTCACCACGTGCGCGTCGTCCCGTTCCATCAGGCGAAGCGGAGCCGACCACGCCCCATCGACGAACTCCGCGCTCAGCAGGTCCGCATTGGCCGGGTGCGCCTCGCGATCCTCTGCCGTGACGAACCGCTGGTCGCGCCACACCACGTGCAGCACATCGTCCCCGTCGATCGCCAGATTCGGCATCATCTGGAATCCGGCCTCCGGGGACGCCGCGATCGCCACCGGTTCTGACCATGTCCCGTCCGGTTGGATCATCACGTGGACCAACTCGCTGGTCTTCCCCAGCACATCCTCGACGTTGGCATAGACGAGATGCACCACACCCGTGCTGTCCACCGCCGCCGCCGGGCCGAATTGCGCCTCGCCGCCCGGAACCGGGAACGACGGCAACCAGACCCCGGCCACCGGATCGAAGCGCGCCGCCCAGAGCAACCGTGGCCCCAACCCTTCCTCCGCACGCGCCTGCGCCCCGAAGAAGGTCCACGCGCCCCCGTCTGGAGTGGTCACCATCGCAGGCAGCCAATCGATCCAGACGTGGTAGGGAAGGGCAGCGGTGCCCTCCACCACCCGCAAGGTGTCGTAACTCGGTTGTGGCGATTGTTCCGCTGGCCCCGGCAACGCGGCCGCCTCAGCTGCCCCGGGGGTGGAATCCTGCGCCGTCGCGATCATCGGCAGGGCAGAGAGGGCGATCACCAGCACCATCAGGGCGGCGATCGATCGAGTCGTCGGCAACGTCTTCAACAAGGTGCTCCTGACAGGCAAGCATGGGGGGCGCGTCACGGGTTCTTCCTGATTAACGACTCCGCGATGAATCCGGATGCCCCAGAGGTGTCCAGCACAGTCACAGGGTACCAGCGTTCACCGTCCACCGTCTCCGGAAGCCCGGTGATGCTCAGTTCCGCGCCCTCCGGCAACTCGGCGACGATCTCACCACTCGTGCCGGCAATCGATCGCAATCGCGCCCCCGCATCGGCCGTCACGACGGTCGTCCCGGCGGCGATCACATCCGACACTGGCGTCGGTTCCGGG
>JAPOLF010000119.1 GCA_029977305.1 bacterium
AGGCGGAGATCGCGACCAAGACGCTGATGATCGGCGGCACCGCGGAGGCGGCGGCAGGGCTTTCGCAATTGGCGCGAGGCGTGCTGCTCGACGGCGATGGCAGGGTGGTGCTGGACGTGGGCCTCGATCGCGCGGCGGTGCGGATCAGCTGACGCGGCTGCGCCACGCAGCGGCGTCTTGCACGAGCAGCGGGATCTCCTCGCTCTTCGTGGGGTCGGTCGGGTGCTCCCACCAGCGGGTGCCGGCATCGGTGAATCCGGCGGCATGGGCCACCGCGATCGAGGCGGCATTGTCCCAATCGACCAGCAGGTGAAGCTGCGCGAACCCGAGCGTGCCGAAGGCCCACTCGACGAGGGCGCGCGTGGCCGCGGTGGCGATCCCCCTCCCCCGCCCCGCCGTGCCGAGCCAGTACCCGATCTCGGCATCGGATGTCTCGCCGTAGATATGCAGGAGACTGGCGGTTCCGACCAAGGCGTCGTCGAGCGTGATGGCGAAGCGGGCGGCGGTGCCGGCGGCCCAATCGGCATGGGCGGCGGCGATGAGTTCCTCGGCCCGCTCGCGCGTGAAGGGCCACGGCACCGAGGTGTACCGGGCGATGAGGGGGTCCTGCGCCGCGGCGTGGAGCGCGGAGGCGTCATCCGCACGCAAGGGACGGAGAGCGGCAGGTGGGGCAGCGAGGCGCACCGCTGTCATCGGCGGGAGATGGATCGTCATTGATGGGTCACCTGGGACGGGCAAAACAAACCGGGCGAGCGGTAAACCGCTCGCCCGGAGTCTGCTCGTCGCAGAACGGATCGGGTTGCCCCGAACCGATGCTTAGCTGACGAAGGAGACGTTGTAGTCGCCGCCGGAGGCATCCGCGATCGCGGTGCCGCCCGAGGCGGAAACGCCGAGGTTGGTGGTGTTGGCGATGGCGCCGCCATCGACCGCGACGCTGCCAACCGAGTCGCCAACGCCGATGGCGCTGCCGGTGTTGCTGCCGCTGTTGACGTCGCCGGTGGCAACCGCGCCACCATTGGCGGAAGCGGCGGCGCCGCCACCGTTACCGGCCGAAGCAACTTCCTGCGCGAAGATGAAGTCCATGGAAATCCCTCCCGAAACGTGCTGCCCGATCATTCGGGCAAGTGACTTTCCAGACCCCGATGGGCTGGATTCGCCCTTGAGTCCGCTTCCTCGCGTTCAACCCGATGAGCACCGAACTGTGTTCTTCACCTGGTGGCGCAGCAGAGCTGGATGCCGGGACTGGACCACTTCATCGGTTCCGCATGCGCGGCGGTTCCGTCCCGCTATTCAGCTCCCGTCGGATGCCCACCTTCCCAGGTGCTTCCGTTCAGTTCGGCGGCGACTGCGTCGAAACGCAGATCCGCGTGACTCCAGTGCATCCCCCCGAGGGGGTAGTGCCTAATTCAGGTGCCTAGCTGACGAAGGAGACGTTGTGGTCGCCACCGCTCGCATCGGCGATCGCAACACCGGAGGTGCTGCCGATCTGCTGGTATCCGCCCTCGCTGACCCCGCCGCTGGCCGAAACGCCACCGCCGGCAGCAACCTCAATGCCGCTGACGCCCTCGGCAACCATGCCGTTGACCATCGCGGTGATGTCCTCGGAGGACATCTCCTGAGCCATGGCCGCAGTCGACGCGAACGCGCCAACCAACGCACCACCGAGAAGACCAGCCTTCTTCATCTCGTTCATCGTCTAATCCTTCCCTCGCGTCGCGCCCCGGCCTAACCACCAGTTTCGGCAGGTGCATCACCGCCGGCAAAAGCCGACGAACCCACATTGGGTAACCCCCAATGGCAAGTTACACCTGACCGTAACGGCTGTCAACCGGCCCGGGACGTGTCAACGCCCTGTTGCAGCCGCTCCCCGCGAAGCTGGCGTTCTTCCAAACGCCTGGACCTGTGGAGCCGTTCCGCCGCCTGCCGCCGGCCCATCTTCCTGCGGCAAGACCTCGAAAACGGCCCTTCGGCCTGTGTCGGCATTATCCGGACAGTTGCGCGGAAACGCAAGAGACTTTTCGCACAATATTTGCCGGACGGGCGAAAATGGGACCGATGGTTCCCCCTTTCGGAGGTCCATCCGGTCTCGGGCAGGAGATGGCCAAATGAAGCGAACGGACGCGGGGTTTTCGGTCACGTCCGAGCAGATGCGAGCGGTCGATCAGCTCGCCCTGGAGCGGTGCGGCGTGGGGCCTCTTCCATTAATGGAAATGGCCGGGCGGGCAGTGGCGGCGGAGGCTCGGCGGCTCCTCGGCGGTGATCCGCGCGACAAACGGGTGGTGATCCTCGCAGGATCGGGCGGCAATGGCGGCGATGGCTGGGTCGCGGCGCGCCATCTGCACGGGTGGGGGGCGGCGGTCGAGGTGTGGCCGAGCCATCCCGCAGCGCGATCGTCGGGCGCCACCTTGATCAATCGCGAGGCGTGGGCACGGCTCGGGCACATCAGCACGTTGCCATCTGCTGGGGTGATCGCGCTGCCGACGGCGGATCTGGTGATCGATGCCTTGCTCGGGTTCGGTGCCGGTGGCTCGCCGCGTGGGGACACCGCGCGCTTGATCGAGGCGGCGCTCGCCTCCCCTGCCCCGGTGCTCGCGGTGGACCTCCCCTCGGGACTTGATGCCGACACCGGCGAACCGGGCACGCCGTGCGTGATCGCGACGCGCACCGTCACCCTCGCGCTGGTGAAGACCGGGATGTTGCAGCCCTCAGCACGCGCGGTGTGCGGCGAGATCGTGGTGGCCGACATCGGGATGCCACGCGAGGCGTTCGCAGCGGTGGGAATCGCGCTGCCCCCGATCTTCGCGACGGCGGACCGGATCGTGTTCCACTGAGTGCGAGAATGCGCGGTCAGTGCTGCCGAGGTCCGCGCCCGGAGTCGTCCGCATGCCACTCGCCCATCTCGCCCCGCTGCGCGATCGAAACTTCTTGCGATTCTGGTCGGGGCAGACGTTCTCCGCGTTCGGTGATGCCTTCGCCGTGATCGCGATCCCGCTGCTGGTGCTGCAGGCGACCGGGTCGCTCCGCCTGATGGGGGTGGTGACGGCGCTGGCAGGTGTCTCCGCGATGGTGACCGGCGTCTTTTGCGGCTCGCTGGTGGACCGCGTCGATCGCCGCCTGCTGATGATCGGGTGCGATCTGGCGCGGGTGGTGCTCTGCCTGACGGTGCCGTTGGTGTGGTGGTGGCACGGGCCGCATCTCTGGCTGGCGGTGCTGGTGGCGGTGCTGCTGGCGGCGTTCGGGATGCTTTTCGGGATCACCTATGTGACGGCGGTGCCGAACCTGGTCCAAGACGGGGCGATCACCCAGGCGAACGGCGTGCTCGGCGCGAGCGAGTCGCTGGCCTACGCGATCGGCCCGGCGGTGGCGGGGTTGGTGATCGCGGAGTTCGGGGCAGCGGCGGCGATCGGGATCGACGGGCTGACCTTCCTCATCTCCGCCGTGACCTTGACGATGCTGCGTTTCCAGCGGCCACAGGCGGAGCGACCAACGCCCGGTCCGGGCGTGTTCGCCGAGTTCACGCTGGGCGCGCGGTTCCTCGCCGCGTCGTCACTCTTCCGCTGGGTGACAGCGACCACTGCGGTGATCCTCTTCTTCGTGACCGGGCTGAACGATCTCGTCATCTTCTATGTGAAGGAGACCTTGCTGCGCGATGACACCGCGGTCGGGCTCGTCTTCGCCTGCTCGAGTCTCGGGGCGGTGCTGAGCGGCCTGACCATCGCGTGGATGCGCGAGCGCTTCGGGTTCGGCGCGTGCTACCTGGTGGGGACCATCTTCGAAGGGATCGCGCTGCTGCTGGTCGGGTTCGGGCCGGGGTTGGCGGCGCTGTCGGTGATCATGGTGGTGGCGACCTTCAGCGGCACGATCCGCGGCACGCTGACGATGACCATCCGACAGGAGTTGACCCCGGATCACATGCTCGGTCGGGTGACAGCGGCGTTCTGGGCCTCGTTCATGTTGCCAGGTGCGATCGGCACGGTGGTGATGACGGGACTCGGTGCGCGCATCGGGGCCGCGTATGCGATCGGGGTGATCGGGGCGATGCTGGTGCTGGTGCCGCTGGTGGCGATGCGCTCCTCGATGAATCGGCGCGTGCCGCAACTCACCGACTGACCGACCGGTTCCCGGCGCGTGTACCATCAGGTCGCGCGTGATCGAGGAGCACTGGAGCATCCGTGTCGGAACCGCTGGGCCGCAATCGCGACTTCACCCTTTTCTGGCTGGGGCAGACGCTCTCGGCGTTGGGTGATGCGATCAGCATCATCGCGGTGCCGCTGTTGGTGCTGGAGGCGACGGGTTCGCTGACGATGATGGGGATGGTCACCGCCTCGGTCGGGCTCGGCAGTCTGGCGGCAGGGATCTACGGCGGCCCGCTGGTCGACCGGGTGGATCGTCGCAAGTTGATGATCCGCACCGACTGGGCGCGATTCGTGCTCTTCCTGCTCGTGCCGCTGCTGTGGCCGCTGCTGGATCATGCGATGTGGTTCATCTTCGTCGTCTCGATCGTGGCGGCGGCGATGGGGATGCTCTTCGGGATCGCCTACATCACCGCGGTGCCGAACCTGGTCGATCGCGGCCAACTCACCGAGGCGAACGGGCGACTCGGCGCGAGCCACGCATTCGCCTTCGCGATCGGTCCCGTGATCGCGGGATTCGTGGTGGAGCAGTTCGGCGCGGCGATCGCGATCGGGCTCGACGGGTTCACCTTTCTCATCTCGGCCCTGACACTCTCGATGCTGCGCCTGCGACAGGCGAGTGCGACACGCCCGGAGGGTGAGCGCGAGGATCGTCGCGAGGAATTGCTGGCAGGGGTGAAGTTCCTCTTCGGGTCCTCGACCTTCCGGTGGATCACGTTCATCACGGCGGTGGTGGTGTTCACGTATGCGGGCGTGAACGATCTCATCATCTTCCAAGTGAAGGAGAACCTCGGCGAGCCGGACCGCACGGTGGGGATCATGTACGGCATCGCCAGCCTCGGATCGGTGGCGAGCGGGTTGAGCATCGCGCGGCTGCGGCGGCGCTTCGGGTTCGGGGCGTGCTACGTGGCGGGGACGCTCGTGTTCGGTGTCTCGGTGCTGGTGCTGGGTCTGGTGCCGACGATTCCGGTGATGACGGTGATGATGACGATCGGCACCTTCGGCGAGGCGCTGCGCGGCACGCTGACGATGACGCTGCGGCAGGAACTCACGCCTGATCACCTGCTCGGGCGGGTGACGGCGGCGTTCTGGACCGTGTTCACGGTGCCCGGTCCGGTGGGGGCGCTGGTGCTCACGCAACTCGCACACTTGTATGGAGTTCCACGCATATTGGAGGTTGTGGGGGTGGTGTTGATCGCGCTCGGGGGGGTGGTGCTCTGGTCACCGGTGGCATCTCGACAACCGGCACTTGTCAAATGACACGTACGTACTAGAATAATGACAATGACGGGGAGTCAGAAGAGTCGTTGCGGTCATGTGGGGAAAAGGTCGGGCGCCCGTGCCCGTGCCTTGGGGAACTGGATAGGTGGCGATCGACGCCACGGGAGGGACCGACGGGAACATGGATGCGTATTGCGTCAAGTGTCGCGAGAAGCGCGAGATGAAGAATGGGAAGGCAGTGGTCATGAAGAATGGCCGCCCCGCGATGGAGGGAACTTGCGCCGTGTGTGGAACCAAGCTCATGCGCATGATGCCGGGTGCGAGCACCGGCAAGCCGGCCGCCAAGAAGCCTGCTGCGAAGCCGGCCGCCAAGGCTGCGGTTGCTAAGAAGGTCGCCGCCAAGCCGGCCGCCAAGGCTGCCGTCGCCAAGAAGGCTGCCGCCAAGCCGGCCGCCAAGGCTGCGGTTGCAAAGAAGGTTGCCGCCAAGCCGGCCGCCAAGGCTGCGGTCGCCAAGAAGGTTGCCGCCAAGCCGGCCGCCAAGGCTGCGGTCGCCAAGAAGGTTGCTGCCAAGCCGGCCGCCAAGGCTGCGGTTGCCAAGAAGGCCACCGCCGCGAAGCCAGCCGCCAAGAAGACCGTCGCCAAGGCGGCGGTTGCGAAGAAGGTTGCTGCGAAGCCGGCTGCCAAGGCTGCGGTCGCCAAGAAGGTTGCTGCCAAGCCGGCTGCCAAGGCTGCGGTCGCCAAGAAGGCCACCGCTGCGAAGCCGGCCGCCAAG